>DAIPYU010000021.1:18749-43406 GCA_036782635.1 Nodosilinea sp. CTOTU7353 | reverse complement strand
AGCACGGCGCAGAAACCACCGGTTTTGCCGACTCAGTTGGCACCCTAGAGGTAGGCAAATCAGCTGATTTGGTCATGATGAACTGGCACCACATTGCCTATCCCTATCTTGATCAAGATGTGCCGGTTTTGGATGCTGTCATTCACCGCAGCCGCATGTCTGGGGTCGATATGGTGATGGTCAATGGCGAAGTTGTGTTGTCAAAGGGCAAATTTACCCGGATTGATAAAGAGGCTATCTTAGCCGAGCTAGCCGAGTCTCTCAATGTGCCTCTCACCTCTGAGGAAGAAAGGCGGCGAGAACTGTCTAAGGAGGTCTTCCCCCATGTCAAGGGCTTCTATGATGGCTGGCTAAATCACTCGGGGTGCAATCCGTTCTACTGCCAAAATGCCCACCATTAGAGCAGTAGAATCCCCTGGCTGGGTTAACCCAATAGCTTTACCCGAGGGCTAAGCCTGTCAATGGGTTCATGTTTCAAGAGTTTCTGATCAACTACACAAAATTGGAGAGAGCGCCATGTTTAACGGTGGACTTAACTTAGACAGCCTGTTTTCTGGACGCACCAGTCGCCGCCGGGTTTTGCAACAGGCCACGCTATTTGGGGTATCAGCTGCGATCGCAGCCTGCGGTCGCTCTGGTCAACAAGCCAGCCAATCCACAGGGATTAGAGAGGTCAAATTTACCCATGGTTTAGGCCTTTGCAACATGCCCTTGTTCTATTCCATCGAAACCGATCTCTTTAAAGAACAGGACGTGAAGGGATTGCTATCGATGACCATTGGGGCCGGTGATTCAGCCGTGCAGCTAGCGGCTGGCCAGGTAGAAATGGCCGTCACCCCCTACACCAATGCCTTAGCCGCCTACACCAATTCCCCCAGCTTCCAGGTGGTAGCCGGTAGCGGGGTGCAAGGTCTGATGCTAGTGGCTAGCCCAGAGGTAAAGACCATCGCCGATTTGAAAGGCAAAAAGCTAGGTACAGCCCAAGCCGATACGCTAGAGATCATGGCCTTTGACTATCTCAAGGCCAATAATCTTACCTACAATGATGTCGAAGTCGTGTACTTTGGTGATTCCTTCGAAACAACCGCTGCCATGATCAATGGTGATATCGCTGCCTGCACGTTAATCGAACCCTACTCAACCTCTGTACTCAACCAGATCAATGGCAACCGCTTAGGCGATGGTATTGATCTCTATGGCCAGGGTTACCCAGACTGTGTATTAGCCGCCAGAAAAGACTTCATTGAGCGAGAGCCTGAAATTGTAAAAAACGTGATTAGAACATTTTTTGAGGCTCAATACCAAATTGAAAATAATTTCTCAAAAGCCGCTGAAGTCACCATTGGTAAGTACTACAAAACAGAAATGGATAACCTGCTCGCAGCCGCCCAGGCTCAACCACCCGGTGTCGATATTCGCGACAAGCGTGATTTTATGTTCGAACGCTCAGACAGCATGCTTGCCTTAAACTACATTTCAAAGGCACCTGACGATGATTTTATTAACTTTTCCTTGCTAGATGAGGTTATTGACGAAAATCCAGAGCTTTGGGATCGAGTCAAGGTGAAGTCGCTATCTACCTAGGTCTCTGCTCCCATGGCATGGGGTGCTTCAAGAACAGAATTTGTTGGCAAAGCGCCCTATGCTACGGGTTAATCAAATCAACTTATCCGGCCAGCCAAACACTTAACTGGGATAGGCTATGCACTCATTACCAGCTTTGTCCAGTGTTGTACTACGCCAAAACATGCCGAAAAATCTGCGTTAACTATGCCTAATATTTCTTTATAATTAGCGAACTAATTGTCTCGTCACTTTAGATCTAGAGATATGAAAACACAGACCTCCCTAGCTGCCATTGACCAGTCTGACCTACATACCCAAGCCAAACGGCGACAAAAGAATACAAGGATAAAGACGTTAAAGCATTATGGCGAAAAAATTGGTTGGCTGGTTGCTTCGCTGACAACCTTTGTGCTGATTTGGGAGTCTTTAGCATTTTTTGGTTTGATTGATACAGCTATTTTGCCTCCACCTCATCAATTTTTAGGAGAAGTTACTAATCAAGAACAGTTTTTTGACCGTCGATTGGGTGCTACTCGAGTTGGCGGTAATTTTGTCGCTTTGACCGCAATTAGCGCTACTCTTAAGCGAGTTTTTGCTGGCATTTTTTTCGGTTGTATAGCGGCTTTCTCCTGTGGATTGTTTGCCTCTTACTTCAGATTATTCGGCAAACTAACTCTGCCTACATTCACGCTTCTAGCCCCGATCTCTGCTACGGCCTGGATTCCGTTGGCTATTCTACTATTTGGGGTTGGAGATGCTCCAGCCATTTTCATCGTATTCATTGGCATTTTCTTCTCTTTAACCTTAGCTACGGTAGACTGCATCAAAAATGTTGATCAGCTGTACATTAATACTGGCCTGGTTTTAGGGGCAAGCCGGTGGCAGATTATGCGCTTTATTGTTGTGCCAGCCATTATCCCCAGCTTGTTTGTAGTACTAAGGATAAACTTTTTTGCGGCCTGGGCCTCGGTACTGGCCGCAGAAATGGTGGGTGTCAATACGGGGCTAGGGGCCATGGTGATGGTGGCTCGACAAATGTTTAACGTCAAACTGATGTTTTTAGGTATGACACTCATTGGTCTAGTGGGATATACCATCGACGTGTGCTTTGCCCAGGTGCAAAATCGAGTACTTTGGTGGAAGGCAGCAACCAAAATCTAATCCCCTTCAAGATCTCAGACGTGTTGCAACAAGAGGTGAGCCCTGTGGGTGAAATTTTAGTTAGAGATGTTAGCAAGATCTGGGGCATTGATACCCCCGAGGAGGTTTTAACCCTAGATCGAGTCAGCCTTACGGTGCAGCCTGGAGAGTTTTTGGTCATCATTGGGCCTAGTGGCTGTGGCAAAAGTACGTTGCTCAACATGATGGCGGGCCTAGATACTCCTACCTCGGGCCTGGTTTTGCACAACGGCCAATCTGTCGCTGGCCCTAGCCCAGATCGATCACTAATTTTTCAGCAGCCGTCCCTGCTGCCTTGGCTATCTTTAATTGACAATGTTGCCTTTGGACTTACCCTGAAGGGCATGGGTCGGCGGGAGCGATATCAAAGAGCTCAGGAATTTTTGGGCCAGGTGGGGCTCCAGGGCTTTGCCCGTAAGTATCCGCACCAGCTCTCAGGAGGCATGCAGCAGCGGGCTAGCATTGCCAGAGCCCTTTGCTTGGGAACCGATATCTTGCTCATGGACGAACCGTTTGCGGCCCTAGATGTGCAAACGCGCTTTAAGATGCAGGAATTTTTGCTGGATATTTGGAAAGGCTCCGGCAAAACCGTTGTGTTTGTCACCCACCATATTGATGAGGCCATCTTCTTAGCTGATCGGGTGGTTATTTTAACGTCTCGGCCTGGCCGGATACTGGATACCGTTGACATTGATATGTCGCGCCCCCGAGATGTGTCCAGTGCTAGTTTTGAGCACCATCGATCGCTGTTCATCGACCATTTGCGCTCTGAGGTTACCAAAGCCTTTGAGCAGCAGGAGCTAGCGGAGATGTTTGACACCAGCATTAAGTAATGCTTTGAGTTTTTAGTTCATCTATAGATAGCAAATAGATAGATCATGCTCAAAACGATTAGCCTTTGGCAAGACTTAGCCAATTTAGTAACGGGCACTAAAAGAACACTTGAAGACAACAGTACTGAAGATGCTGACTTTTGGCGCTATGCCGAGCCTGCGGGGAAGGAACCTGACCCCCTAAAGCGCAATGTTTTGCAGTGGCGTAGATTAATTCTTTCTACCAAAGATGCGGTGTCTGTTTTTGCCGGTCAACCAGTACAGGTAATTGGCTACGTTGACCGAGATAATCTGACGGAACCCCATCTGTTTAACTTAGTCAGACCAGTGATTCGCTGTTGCTTAGATGATACTGTGCCTCTAGGTATACCTATTTTCTCACAGGATATGGAGCAACTAACACCGGGTACATGGTTGCTGGTTACCGGCCTGCTGACGACAGTAACCATTAATCAACGTGAGTCATTAGTAGTTCAACCTGACGCTATTAAGCTGATTTCTAAGCCAGAAAAAGTTTATATTAATGGTGTTTTTTAATTCTTTAGCGCTTGATGGCTAAGCAATACTAAATCCCGTTTGGCTAACCCCAATTTACCAGAGTAAATACTGTCTTTTTCTACAAGTTTACTGTTTTAACGTCAGTTCGATGGAATCTCATGCAGCAGAAAAGCTGGCCACATCCCCTTCTTGGAGGGGTGCCCGGAGGGCGGGGTGGGTCAAAATGGCGACGAAAAGTAAGCTTCTGAATACGGAAACAGGCTTCTTATTCCAGATGAACCCACCCCTGCCCCTCCCAGGAGGGGACCACCCCTACCCCTCCCAAGAGGGGATGATTAGGCTGTTTTTCCAAGAATCATTCTCTGTCGAACTCACGTTGCTTTAAGGTGGGGTTAGCGATTGCAGACTTCGTATTAGCATGACTTCAATAATATTATTTGGCTTGGCAGCTCTTTTAGGCACAGGCAGTAGTTTCTCTTCTGCCATCAATGGTCTGATTGGTCGTGAAATTGGCCTGGTTAGAGCTACCTTCTTATTTCTCAGCTTAGGAACTTTGTTTTCGGCTATTTTAGTCTATCTATTTGAGGATGATTTAGCTCTATCTGAACTGACTAATATATTTTTGAGTCAGCCGTATTTGCTGACACCAGGCTTTATCAACAGCATTTTTATCATTATCATCATCCGAGCTACGTCAATTGTTGGCACTACTTTGACTACAGCCTGTCTCTTTAGTGGTCAGATGCTGATTAGTCTTTGGCTAGACCATGTAGGTTTTGCGGGGTTAAGGATGATTCCGATCACACCTGCACGAATAGCTGCGGTAGTTGTTTTGCTTATAGGGGTGACGCTGCTTAGCTTATCTCGTCAAACTAATGCTGTTTCGGCGGTATCTATACAAGCACCTAGGTCGACTCAAAACATCTTTAGAGCACAGCCCAAGGCCTACGCTGTTGTAACAGTCTTAGTGGTTGGTGGCCTGCTCAGCGGCGCAAACTCTCTCAATGCAGCGCTGGGGAGAGAGGCCGGTGTATTTACCGCAACCTTGTTTTTTTTGGGGCCGGGAGTATTTTTGCTGCCTTTATTTTCTATGGTGGTTGGCCCTAAAAAAGAAAGCTTCGATTGGAAGTCTTGGCGGCCGATTTATTTTATGCCTGGCATGATAAATGTTATTTCAATTGCGGGGTCTGTTTTTTTGATTCCAATTATTGGGGTGCAGGTAATGGTGAGTACTGTATTCACAGCAAAAGTCTTTACAGGCTTGTTTATCGATGGATTTGGCTGGTTTGGCTTGCCCCAGTCTCCGATTACAAAGTTGCGGTTTGTGGCTGCACTGATGTTGAGCTTAGGGGTTTTTCTATCATCTATTTATGCTTAGATTTGAGCTGACTGTAGCTTTAGTTTAGCCCTCTATATTGTGTCTAAGAAATTCCCTGGTCGTTCTAAACCAAAACATGATGATGATCTTTACCAAGGTAATGCCTTTAAGAGGACATGGCTCAAGCTGAATCAGAGTCAAGTTACAAGGGCGTTTCAATATCCAGAATTTCGTGCTGTGTGGACTACAGCGGTTTTGGCCGGATTGGCCAACTCCATCGAGCGCCTCAGCGTAGGCTGGTTTATTTTAGAGCAGACCAACTCTGTACTGCTGACGGCGTTATCGTTTGCCCTGCGCAATCTGCCCAACTTGGTGTTTGGGCCGTTGGGGGGGGCGGCGGCCGACAGCTTTAAGCGATCGCGTTTGCTCAAAATCACCTTGGGTGGCAAGGGCCTGATTTTGGCCACTCTGGCGCTGTTGCTGATGATCGGGCGATCGCCCGTAGAGTTGGTGCTGGGTTTAGTCCTGCTGCTGGGTATTGGCTTTACCTTTGAAGTGCCCACCACTCAGGCCTTAGTTACCGACAGCGTGCCGCCGGAGCTAACGGCCAACAGTATTGCGCTGTACTCAGTCGGCACGCGGGCTATTAGTTTGGTGGGGGCGATTGTCAGCGGGGTGTTGCTAGAGCAGGTGGGGGCGCAGGGGGCCTTTTTAGTCGCCGCCACAGCCCTGGGCCTTGGTAGCTTAGCTTTGAAAGATATTCAGCCCCAGACCGTTGCGATCGCGCTGCCCTGGCGAGCTGTATTTAGCACCGCTGTAGAAGGCCTGATTGCCATGGGTCGTCTGCCCATCGTTCGGGTTCTGCTGACCTTGACGATTTTGTTGGAAATTTTGGCCTACTCCTATCAATCGCTGCTGCCATCCATCGCCCGCGACGTGCTGAATGTCGGGGCCACGGGGCTAGGCACCCTGAGCTTTGGGGCCGGGATGGGGTCTTTGATCGGCTCGATTACCCTATCGTGCTTGGGGGATATTCGCCGTAAGGGCATCGCGCTGCTGCTCGTTACCAGCACCTATGGGCTGTTTCTGGTCGCCTTTTCCCTATCCACTTGGTTCTCGCTATCAGCACTTCTGATCATTGGCGTGGGCGCAATGGCCTCACTGTTTGATGCTCTGCAATGGATTACCTTGCAGCACTACGTTCCCAATGACATGAAGGGCCGCGTGATTGGGGGCTGGCTGTTTGCCACGGGGTTTGGTTGGCTGGGGCATGTGGTGTTGGGGGCTTTGGCAGAGCTGTTGGGGGTGCAGACGGCCCTGGGGCTCAGCGGGGTCACAGTGGTGGTGCTAGGGGTCGGATTGCTGGCGTTTTCGGCTCGATTGCGCCAGGCCTAGAGCATCGGTACAGTATGGCTAAAAACCCGGTTTCTTCATCGCTGCCTGACGGCAGGACTTGCGTTCTAGCCAAGAAACCGGGTTTCTGTACCGGCGTTCTAGTCATACTGAATCCGCCTTGACTAGCCCCGGTTAGGCTGGGCAAACACCGTTTGCCCCTACGCAAGCCGCCTGTTTGGCATCGGGGTTATCCGATTCGGATTTGGTATCAGCCCAGCTTTCCAACACCTCCTGATAACGGCAAACCGTAGGGTGGGCAATGCCCACCATCACGTCAGGGAGTGACAGCCCACCCTGCGATCCCTAGCCCAGGGTCGGCCAGCGGTGGCGAAAGCCCAGCTGTTCTTGCAAGAAAAACGCAAACTGGAGCAGCTGGGTTTCGGCCTGGGGTGGGCCAACGATTTGAATGCCGACGGGTAGCCCAGACGGCGTCCAGCCACAGGGGAGAGACACCACCGGCAGCCCGGTCAGTGACAGGGTGTAGGTAATGGCGAGGTAATCAACCACGTTGCCCAGGGCGGTGCCGTTGATATCGAGCACCGCCGTTTGGGTGCTGGGAAAGGGTAAAACACTGGCGCTGGGCGTTAGCAAAATATCGTGCTGCTCAAAAAACCCTAAAAAATTGTGCAAGATTTGGCCCCGCTGGGCCTCAGCTTTTAAGTAGTCGGCTGCCGTTACCCCCCGGCCCTGCTCGATTTCCCAGCGCAGGGTTGCGTTGATTTGGTCGCCATGGTGCTCTAACAACGACTGGTATTGATGAAAAACGATCGCCCCGCGCAGGGTTTCAAAGGCAAATTTTGCCCCGCTACAGTCGATCGTTGCAGGGCGAGTATGGGGGCAAACCTGGGCGATCGCTGCGATCGCCTGCTCAAACACCTCCGCCACTTCAGTCGCAATTGGCGTCACCCCCAAATCTAAGCTGTAGCCTATGTGGGTTTGCGCTCCGCCGTCGCTGGAAAAGGCCGGCAGGGGCCAGGTCTGGGTGGCGATCGCCGTTGGATCGCGGTAATCGACCCCGGCCATGGCCGATAGCATCAGAGCCGCATCTTCTACCGTGCGGGCCATCACCCCGTCGGTAACGAGTGACTCCCAGGGCAGCGGTTTGGGCACACGGGGAATGCGCCCCTGGGAGGGTCGTAGCCCGACCAGGCCGCAAAAGCTGGCTGGCGTGCGTACCGAGCCACCCATATCGGTGCCCTGGGCCAGGTAAGCCATGCCGCTGGCTACCGCCACCGCCGCCCCACCGCTGGAGTCGCCACAGGTTTTCGTCAAATCGTGGGGGTTTACTGTAGTACCCAGGATCGGATTGTGGGTGCCGGTACCCAGGCCAAACTCAGGGGTGCTGGTTTTGCCGAGAATAATCGCCCCCGCCGCCCGCAGCCGGGCCACACATAGATCATCCTCCGTCGGGACATGCTCGCGGTAGAGCAGAGACCCGTAGGTGGTACGCAACCCAGCGGTGGCGGTGAGGTCTTTAATGGCAATGGGCACGCCGTGCAGACAGCCCAAAGGCTGGCCCGTTTGCACCGCCCGGTCGGCCGACCGGGCGGCAGCTCTGGCCGGCTCTGGCGCCAGGGTAATAAAAGCCTTAAGTGAGGGGTCAAGCCGGGCAATTTGCTCAAAGCAGGCCTCTACAGCCTCCAGCGAACTGAGCCGCCGGGTGCGCAGGGCCTGGGCTAACTCGGTAGCCGAGAGCTTGTGCATCTCCATTAGGCTCCATTAGGGCAGATCGGCAAATAGGCTGCCCCAGCCTTTTACCAAGGTGGTCTCTACGCCTGCAAGGCGCAGCGATTGCCAAACGGCAATGCTCACGGTATCAAAAATGGGAATGCCAGTGTCTTTTTCAAGCTCTGCCACCAGCGGGGCGGCGCAGAGGTTAGTGCAAAACGTGGTGATCGCCTGGGGCTGAGCCTGGGCCACCTGGTAGACCATAGCCGAAATCTTTTCGGCATCAACCTCGGCAAAGGAAAAGTTGACCTGGAGATTTAAATGTTGCTCTGCAATGCAATGAAAACCCTGTTGAGCAAAATTGGTGGTAATCTTGGCTTGCACATCGCTGGTGTAGGGCGTAACCAGGCCAAACTGAGTGATGTTACGAGCTAAAAAAATCTCCTGTAGAGCCAGTACTGATGTCGTCGCTGGGATGCCGGTGGCGGCAGTAATTTGGCGACAAAGCTCCCGATCTTGCTCAAGCCCCAGCCACCCGGCGGAGGTGCCATTCCAGGCAATGACATCGACGTTGGCCTCAGCCAGCAGTTGAGCGGCTTCTAATAAAGCCGAGTTTTCAAACTGATTTAAGGCGGGCAAGTTCAGGGAAATTTCTGTCACCCGAAATCTACTAAAGTGAGCCGACACCCCCGGCAAATCTACCAGAATAGCCTGGGTGACGGGCTCTAAAACCGTATTGGAGGAGGGGGTCAGCATACCCAGCCGAATGTGTTGGCCCATAGGTCACAAGGTCATAGGTGGTAATTTTCAAGTAGGGGCAAATTCCTAAGCGGACAGAAATTGACTCGCTGCGATCGCAGGCTTATTGCCTAGTATGAAAAATCTGCATATAATGTATACACCATTAATGATGGAAGCTGTATCCTAAGCTACATTCGATTGCTTTGGGTAATCACTTCAAGGTCTTCACGCCTGCCCCGGTTGGCTGATGTCGGTGGCTAAAGCCGTTTAGCTCACTAAGGAGAATATCCTTTGATTCTGTCTCAAAAAGCGCCTAGCCGTATTGGCTCACTCTATGAGCAAACTTATTTGGCCCTACGCTCCGCCATTTTGTCGGGAGAGATCGCTGCCGATGAGCGACTGATTGAAACTCAGCTGGCGGATCGGCTAGAAGTCAGCCGCACTCCGGTGCGAGAAGCTATCCGTCGTTTGCAGCAAGAAAGTCTGATCAAAATGGACTCTGATGGAGGGTTGTATATTGTCAAACTCTCCTTAGAAGATGCGATTAAACTCTACGATTGCCGCATCGCCCTAGAGCGACTGGCGGTTTTAGAGGCCTGTGAGCACGCTACCCCTAACCACCTGCAAAAAATTGAGCAAAATCTAGTTTTGGCTGAAGCCGCTGCTGAAGCCAGCCAACCAGTCCAAGGCAAACCAACTGTAGACAGTATTCGTCTACTTGAACTAAGCTGCGAATTCCACCAGCTGATTGCCAAAAGTTCAGGCAATTCGTGGACTGTTTCGCTACTAGATCAGATTTCTCAAAAAATTACGCTGATTCGCGTTCAAACCCTAAAAGGATTGGACCAACTCATCGAGATTGACACCGAGCATCGCCAGATTTATGAAGCGATCGCCCGGCGAGATAGCGCTGCTGCAGAGCAGCAAATGGTCAACCATTTAAGGACCAGCCAGGCCAGAATAGTCAAGGTGTTTCAACGGGCTGAACGGGCTGCCCAGACCTCCGTTGACAGCAGAACTAAATGTCCCCGCTGTGGCTCCTTTGAAATTAGCCGCAATGGGCGACGCGCTGGGCGACAAAACTACCTTTGCAAGAGCTGTGGGCGGCAGTTTTTAGAGTATGGAACGCTCTCCCATGGGTAGTTGGACTGACAGTTTAAGCGACTATCCCTACGGGTCCACGCGGCGGGTGGTGATGGGCTGTAGGCAGGCCACTGCCACCAGCCAACCCTTGGCCGCCCAAGCGGGAATGGAGATGTTTTTGGCCGGGGGCAATGCGGTAGATGCGGCCCTGGCGATGGCGATCGCCCTCACGGTGCTCGAACCCACCTCCAATGGCATTGGCTCTGACGCCTTTGCCCTGGTGTGGGATGGTCAACTGCACGGTTTAAACGGAGCGGGCAAGAGTCCTCAAACCCTGACCCTAGACCAGGTGCTTGCCCTTGGGCAGATGCCTCCGCTCGGCTGGCTACCGGTGACTACGCCTGGGGCCGTCTCCACCTGGCGATCGCTGTGGGATCGCTGGGGTCAACTCCCCTTTGAGCAGCTGTTTGACCCCGCCATTCACTACGCCGAGGCAGGGTTTCCGGTCGCCCCAGAAACCGCTCGGGCCTGGCAGAGCGCCGCCGCGCTGTTCTTGGCCCAAACCGCCCCCGTCTTTGCGCCCTTGCAGCAGGTCTTTTTTAAAGGGGGTAGGGCTCCTCGGGCGGGAGAGATTTGGGCTAGCCCGGCCCATGGGGCTACCCTGCGGGAGATTGCGGCCACGGGCGGCGAGAGCTTTTACACTTGCTCTTTGGCTGAGCGCATGGCCGCCTTTGCCGCCGAGACCGGCGGCTTGCTCACCCAGGCCGATCTATCTACCCACCGGGCCGAATGGGTGGCCCCGATCCACACCACCTATCGAGATTTGACGGTCTGGGAGATGCCCCCCAGTGGGCAGGGGGTAGCCGCCTTAATGGGGCTAAATTTGCTCGAAGGCTTTGATTTGGCTCGCTATCCCCGCGATTCGGTGGAGAGCTACCACCGGCAAATTGAGGCGATCAAGCTGGCTTTTGCCGATGTGCAGGCCCATGTGGCAGACCCCGCCTGGATGACCGTAACCCAGGCGCAGCTGTTAGACAAAGCCTACGCCGCCCAGCGGCGGCAGCTGATCGGCGATCGCGCCCGCCTGGCCCAAACCGGGCTCACCCAGGGTGGCACGGTATATCTGGCCGCCGCCGATCCAGATTTGATGGTGTCGTTCATTCAGTCAAACTACGAGGGGTTTGGCAGCGGCATTTTGGTACCGGGCACGGGCATTGCCCTGCAAAATCGAGGCCGGGGCTTTAGCTTGCAGCCGGGGCACCCCAACCAGGTTGGCCCGGGCAAGCGACCGTTTCACACGATCATTCCGGCTTTTTTGTCTCGCGGCGACGAACCCCTGGGGCCAATGGGCCTGATCGGCGGTCACATGCAACCCCAGGGCCACCTGCAAGTCGTGGTGAATCTCGAAGACTACGGCATGAACCCCCAGGCTGCCCTAGATGCCCCCCGCTGGCAATTTTTGGCAGGCCAAAACATAGCCTTAGAACGGTCTGTGCCCCATGCTTTGGGGCTAGGGCTGAGCGATCGCGGCCACAGCGTGCAGATTGGCCTGGAGGGCCGTCAGTTTGGCAAGGGCCAGCTGATTTTGCGCCATCAAGGTGTGTTGATCGCCGCCTCTGACCCCAGGGCCGACGGCCTGGCGATCGCCCGCTGACCCGATCACAGCTATTGACCATCCCGGGTCAGGACTTTACCCCTTTTCAATGTGGGTAAAGCGCTCAATGGGCAGCGGTTGAGCCATCGCTTTTTGGTAGGTCGCCTCAATGGCAGGCAGCAGTCGTTCGGCCTGGCCATAGATTTCGGATCGTTCCGCGTCGTACTCCCCTAGCAGGTCTTGTAATTCTGCCAGGAGGGCCGATTCATCGACGGTGAGCACCGTGCCATCGGCCACTACCAGCTCGCCGTTAATAAAGACCTTGCGAATGGACTGACCATGCTCAGCATAGACCAGGTGAATGGGCAGATCGCCGCGGGGAATAAAGCTGGTGCTGGTGAGATCATAGAGCACTAAGTCGGCCTTCATGCCCGGTACGATCGCACCCACTTGGTCTTGCAGTAGTGCCGAGCGAGCTCCGCCATAGGTAGCCCACTTCAGCACATCCTTGGCGCGAGGATAGCGAGAATAATCGGGATGGGTAACGGAATGCACCTGTCCGGCCATCTTCAGTACGTCAAACATATTAAATGAGTCGTTGGAGCTCATACCGTCAGAACCCAGGGCAATATTGACCCCAGCATCCATTAGCTGACGGATGGGGGCAATGCCGCTGCACAGTCGATGGTTGCTGACCACGTTATGAACCACCGTCGCTCCGGCCTCGGCAATCAGTTCGACATCGCGATCGGTCAGCCAAATGCCGTGGGCAATGGCGGTGCGATGGGTCAAAATGCCGTGGCGCTTGGCATGGCTGACCACAGATTCCCCAGCCCCATAAAACTCTGGTCCCGTCACCGCCTGGGTCTTAGTTTCGAGCATGTGGGTGTGAATCGGTAGATCAAACGTCTCCGACAGCTCCCCGATTTGATGCATCAGCCCTGGGGTTACCCGCTGGGGGGCCGATGGGGCCAAGGCCAGCGTAATCAGGCCATCCTTGCCGTGCCAATCGGCGTAAAAGTCCTTAAATAGGCTGAGCCACTCATCGTCGGAAAGGCCTGCCATGGCATCGAGCTCTTGCCGCAGGTCGCTGGGCAAAAAGTCTTCTAAATAGGGAATGGTCTTGTAGAGGGGCAGGTTGATGACATGGTGGGTCAGGCTAACCCGCAGGCCAATATCTCGGTAGGCTTGAGCGACGGCGGCAAAAATTTCTGGAGTGATGTAGGGCAATTCAATCAGGTCATCTTGGATGGTCGTGGCCCCTGATTTCACCATTTCTAAAGCCCCCAGTATGGTGCGCAAATAGCACAGGCGAGGGCTCAGGTGCTGCTGCTTGAGGGGAGGATAGGTGTAGAGCATCCAGACTTCTAAGGGCATCGCTTCGTAGCGGCCTTTTTCTAAGATTTCGACTGAGTGAGCATGGGCATTGACAAAGCCGGGAATCAGCAGTTGATTACGGGCATCAATGACCGTGGCAGCTGAATCCTCTATGTCTAAAGAATCGGCCACCTGAGCAATGCGATCGCCCTCAATCAGCACATCTTGAATGCGAGGCTCTAGGTCTAAGCTGCCATCGGCGGTGCGGGTAAAGGGCAACAGGGTGGCTTGTTTAATCAGATAGCGCTGTGGGGTCATGGTGGTTTATAGAATCACACTAAAGTTGACAATAGGAGGGTAACTGGAGGCCCTAAGCTAAGGCTCGGATTTGGTGGGCTGAGCTAAAAGCATGGGCAGCAGCAGCAGTTCAACGCCGATTAGCAGTAGCACTGACATCAAAAACACAATCGTGCCAACGGCATTGAGCGCGGGGGACAAATTAGAGCCCAGAAAGTTGTAGATCGAGACCGGCAGAGTGGGCTCAAAGCCAGAAACAAACCAGGCAATGACAAACTCGTCAAAGGAAAAGGTAAACGCCAGCAGAAACGCTCCAGCAATACCCGGTATTGACCAGGGCAAAACGACTCTCCACAGGGCTTGCCATTCAGTAGCGCCCAAGTTCCAGGCGGCTTGCTCGATGGCTTTGGGCATCTGCATCAGTCGCAGGGTAATCAGGGCGATCGCCGTGGGGATCAAAATCACCACGTGGCAGAGCAAAATGCTGTGGAGGTGTCCTTGTAAGTTAATACGAGAGAGCAGCCCCAAAAAAGCGACCCCTAAAATCAGCGGCGGCACCAAAATCGGCACGATTAGCATGATGGTGAGCACCTGTTTGCCTAGAAACTCAAAGCGGTTGAGGGCGTAGGCGGCAAAAAAACCCAGGATGGTTGCGATCCCAGCGGCTAGGGGCGACACCAGCAAACTGGCCCGTAGCGCTTGCAGCAGCTTGCCATCGCTAAACAACTGCTGATACCAGTCCCACGTCCAGCCCGTCCAGGGCAGGGTAGGAAACCGAGATGCCTCAAAGGAAAATATTACTAGGGTCAAAATTGGCAGCATGAGCAAGCCGTAGCCTAGGGCCAAATATACCCAGCCGCCAGCCGCCAGCGATCTCCGAAACCAAGACTGATATGGTCGGGTCATAGGGCTGTTGTCCAACTACAGAGTCACATAGGTCAAGGGCATTGTCCTTACTCATCTACCGCCGCAAATTGCAGACCTAGCACCAAAATCATCACCATCATGGCAATGAGTAGGGTCGCTAGGGCAGAGGTGCGGGGCAAATTGGTTGAGGCGGCATATTCATTCAAAATGACGGTCGAAAACAGTGGAAACGATCCCAAAAGCGACTTGCCGGTGCCACCCCCCAGCACAATTCCAGAGAGCACATCCCCCAGGCTAATAATCGATCCGAATACAGCGCAGTACACCAGCCCCGGCTTGCTGAGGGGCACCAGCACCCGCCAAAAGCTCTGCCCAAGGTTGGCCCCCAAATTTGCAGAGGCCCTGAGCAGCGTTTGATCGATATTTCGCAGTACTAGGTAAAGAATCAAAATCATGATGGGGGCCAGGTAGTGCAGCAGCCCAATTCGCGTGCCCATCTGGGTAAAAATAATCTGCAAGGGTGCATCAATCCAACCCAGGCGCAGCAGCACCGTATTCAGCAGCCCATTGGTGTTAATCACCGTTTGCCAGGCATAAAGACGCAGAATGTAGCTGGTCCAAAAGGGGGCAATGGCCAATACCAGGGCAAACCGCTGGAGCCGCGCCGGCACTAAAAACACCAGCCCCAGAGCAAAGGGGTAGCACAGCAGCAGCCCCAGCAGGGTGGTGGTGGCAGACACCCACACCGACTGGGCAATGGCATAGGCATAGCGAGACCGGCTGAAAAACTGGCTGAAGATGTCGCTGTAATTGGCGACAGAAAAACCCGGCACCGCCTGGTAATTTTCGACTGACCAAAAACCAATCCAAATCAAAAACACCAGCGGCAGCAAAAAGAAAATGCTGTCGTACAGCACCACGGGCATTAGGCAAAGATACTTAAGTCTGCTAGCGCGATCGGGGGTCCAACTGGCCTGGGGTCGAGCAACCGGAATCTGCATGGCTTCTACCCTCGCTCTCCTAACAGCATCGTGTCTTCGGTGTCCCAAGACAGATACAATTCGGCGTTAATGGGCAGAGCTAAGCTATCGCTAAAGGCTTCTTGACGCATCACCCGGACTTCGTAACCGGTTGCCGTCTCTAGCCAATAAAGCACCTGCGAACCCATGAACTCGCGGCCTCGCAAGCTGGCCTGGATGATATTTTGGCCGGGGACGGGCTGGGGCGTTAGCCGCAGTCGATCGGCGGGCACCACCGCCGTGACCCGATCGCCAGGGGTATGGTTTTGCTCAGAATGGGCATAGATCTGGCCCTGGGGACATTGCACCGTCACCGTGGTGGCGTTGGCTTCGGTTACCGTGCCATCAAACAAATTGTTATTGCCCACAAATTCGGCCACAAAGTGGGTGGCGGGCTGGGTGTAAATCTCGGCGGGGGTGCCCACCTGTTCAATGCGACCCTGGTTCATCACCACAATGCGATCGGCCATGGAAAAGGCCTCGTTTTGGTTGTGGGTGACATAGATAAAGGCAATGCCCAAGGTTTGCTGTAGTCGCTTTAGCTCCCCCTGCATGCGCACCCGCAGGTGGGGGTCAAGGGCGCTCATCGGTTCATCTAAGAGCAAGATCGGCGGTTCGGTAATTAAGGCACGGGCAATAGCCACCCGCTGTTTTTGGCCCCCGCTGAGTTGGCTAATGCGCCGATCGAGCAACTCTTCTAAATGCATCAGCGCGGCCATGGTCTGCACCTTGGGGGCAATCTCCCGCTGGCGATGCCTGCCTAGGGTGAGACCAAAGGCGATGTTTTGGCGCACGGTTAGGTGGGGAAACAGGGCAAAGTGTTGCCACACCATGGGCGTATTGCGCTGGTTGACGGGCAGGCAAGTGATGTCTTGGCCCCGCAGCCGCACTGCTCCGGTCGAAATCCCCTCTAGCCCGGCGATGATGTGCAGCAGGGTGGTTTTGCCACAGCCACTCGGCCCCATAATGGCCACAAATTCTCCCGCTTTGACGCTGAGATTGATGTCGTGCAGCACCTGCTGATGGCCATAGCACTTGGCAATCTGACACAGCTCCAGATCGGTGGTGGTCATTGGGGTTGGTGGGGCCAGGGTGGTCTGGGCAGTAGCTTGGGCTGTGGTCTGAGTGATCGAGGCGTGGCTCATGGTTGGAGTCGATGGATGGCAAGAAACCCATGTGTAGGTGCGGTAAGGCCACTGCGGTACGTTCCTACCGGGGATACCGCACCCTACAACCCTGAAGCGCTCAAGGCTTAGCTGGTCTTAAATTCGTTGTAGTAGTCTTGCCAAACCTGTTCGGGCTGGTTGACGGGCAACTGACGGGCGCGAGAACGCTCTAGCTGAGAGTCGACCAGCAGTTTGCCGGAGTTTTTGGGGTCGGGGACATAACCGAGTAAAGTCTTTTCATCGGCACTCATGTGGTCAGGGGCTTTGGTGTTGGGGGCCAACCCTTTGTAGGCATTAGCATTGGCAAGGCGGGCCTGAACCTCTGGGGTACTCATATATTGCACCCACTCCAGCGCCAGTTCGGGGTTTTGGCTGGCGGCGCAGAGGGTGGCTCCTTCGCTCCAGCGAATCGATCCTTCCTGGGGTACAACGGCGGCAAAGTTATCGTGGCCATCGGCGATCGCATTTTGAATCAGCCAGTCGCCCACTGGCCCAGCGGCAATGCTCTCGTTAATAAAAGCGTTGGTAATGTCTTGAATGTTGGGCGTGATCAGGGCCACATTGGGTTTAATCTTTACCAGCCATTCTTTTACCTGCAACAACTGTTCATCGGTCAGGTCGTAGGGGTTGGGGTTGTCGGGAAAGAGGGCCAGACTGGCGTTGCCCATGTTGGGCAGGTACCAGTCGAAAAAGCCCACCTTACCCTGCAAATCGGGACGAGCCAGCACCTCCCAACTGGTTACCTCCTCGGGTTTGAGAAACTTGGTATTAAAGGCGATGCCATAGTTGCCAAAGCGGGTTCCCACCGCCATCATCTGATCGCCCTGGTAAAAGCCAGCAAACTTTTTGTAGACGGCGTTGTAGTCTGACAGATTGGTGAAATCGGCGGTGTCGAGGGGGGCGATCGCGTCCAGTTCCATCAGCTTGACCACGTATTCGCCGTCTGAAATGATGCCGTCAAAGGTACCCGCAGGCGATTGGTTGAAGAACTGGAGCATCTGTTCGCCCCCCACGTAGGTCTTAAACTCGACCTTAGCGCCGGTGGCGGCTTCAAAGGGGCCAATGATATCCGCTTCGTCGTACCCGGCCCAGGACAGAATGCGCAGGGTTTTGCCGCTGCCGCTGGTCGTAGGGGCGGCGGCACCGGTATCGGAGGTGGTTGGCCCAGCGGCGCAGCTGGCCAGCTTAGTGGTGGCCACGGCTCCCGCCGCCAGCGAGGCATAGCGGAGGAAACGCCGCCGGGACAGGGCGTTGAACACCATCTCGCGGCTGGTAATCAGAGGGTTGTGTCGCTGGTTCATAGGGATTTAAAGCCATCTAGAGTAAACAAACGGGTTGAGGAGCAGCCTGGGCCAAAGCCTGCTCAAGGGCTAAGTGCCCACGCGAGCCGGACTAGCGGCAGCACTACTACTAAAGCCATTCACTGGAAACGGCTGGGCCATCACCTGGTCATACATTTGATCCATCGCCGGGCGCATTTTGGCGCTCCACTGGTGCCAGGCTTCGCGGTAGGGGCGGTAAGTCTCCATCTTGTCGCGCAGTTCGGCCAGTAGGTCGGCCTCGTTGACCCCCAACACCTGGCCCCGATCGACGACCAGCTGCCCATCGACAAATACCTGCCGCACCGACTGACCCTGTTCGGCATACACCAGCTGAATTGGAATCTGATTGAGGGGCGTAAAGCTGATGGAATGTAGGTCATAGAGCACAAAGTCAGCTTTCATGCCCGGTGCGATCGCCCCCACCTGGTCTTGCAGCAGCGCAGATCTGGCCCCGCCAGCGGTGGCCCATTTCAGCACATCCTGAGCTAGGGGATAGCGGCGATAGTTGGCATCGGCAACAGAATGGACCATTCCCGCCATTTTGATCACATTGAACAGGTTAAACGAGTCGGTGCCGTCGGTGCCGATGGCGACATTTACCCCTGCATCCAACAACCGGCGCACCGGGGCAATGCCGCTGCACAGCCGATGGTTGCTGACCACGTTGTGGACGACCGTGGCCCCCGCCTCGGCAATCAGCTCGATGTCGGCATCGGTGAGCCAGATGCCGTGGGCAATGGTGGTGCGGTGGGTCAAAATGCCGTGGCGCTTGGCGTAGGCTACCACCGACTCGCCGTAAAGTTCTGGCCCTGTAATCGCCTGGGTCCGCGTTTCTAACAGGTGAGTGTGAATCGGCACGTCGTAGGTTGCCGACAAATCTGCAATGCGGTGCATCAGCTCTGGGGTGACCCGCTGGGCTCCTGAGGGGGCCAGCATGGTGGTGATGCGACCGGCTTTGCCGTGCCACTCTTGATGAATTGAGCGGTACAACGCCACCCAGTCGTCATCGGTGAGCCACTCAGTCTGCTCTAGCTCACGCTTGAGGTCAGCATCGAGGTAATCCGCTAAATAGGGAATGGTGTGGTGCAAGGGCTTATTGATGGCGTGGAGCGATAGGCTGGCCCGCAACCCTACATCTAAGTAGGCCTGGGCAACCGCTGCAAACTGCTCGGGCGACTGGCAGGGCAGGGCATATAGATCATCTTGAAGGGTGGTGGTGCCCGCTTTGAGGGCCTCTATCCCGGCGATCGCAGCGCACAAATAGTGAAAGCGCGAGTCTAAAGGCTGATCAGACGGCAAATACAACATCCACAACTCTAGGGGCAGCGCCTCATAGCCGCACTTCTCCAATACGCCCAGGGTGGAATGGGTGTGGGCATCTACAAACCCAGGCACCAGGAGGTGGTTGGTGGCATCTAAAACATGGTCAGCGGTGGCCTCAATGCGCGGAGCCACTTCCACAATTCGATCATCTTGCAGGAGAACATCGGCCACTCTAGATGTTAAGTCTAGATTGCCGTTGGCCTGAGGCGTAAACGGCAGCACCGTGGCATTGCGAATTAACTGTCGAGTCATACAAGCCTCAAGAAAATTCAAGTGACGAAAACGAGTTAGACAACGACATTGGCCGCTGCAATCACGCCTGCCGAAAACAAGTTTAGAAAGCTTGCCATGGGAGTGAATGCTAAGGAAGAAATAAAAATTAAACCGTTACCTTTAATACAAACACAAAGATTATTTTTTTGATTGTTGTGAGATGAAGTAGAATCGGCTGAATTTGTTTTTTCAGCAATACCTCTATGACGCACCCCCATCAGAGTTTGTCGACTGCCGCCAGCCTAGACAATCTAGATCGCGATATTATTAGCTTGCTGAAGGTCGATGGTCGGATCAGCTATAAAGACATTGCCAAGCAGCTCAACGTGCCCGATGCCACTGCCCGCTACCGGGTTCAGCGACTCTTGCAGTCAGACTTAATTCAAATTCAGGCTTGGCCAAATCCCAAATATTTTGGTGTTCCCCAGATTGCCATCGTTCAACTCTTTATCGAGAATGGCTGGATTGAACCCGTGGCCGAGCGGTTAGCGGCGATCGACGAAGTGCAGTTTGTCGCTATTACGGCTGGTCGGCACAACATTGTGGTTGACGTTTATTTTGACGACCACAAAGAGCTACTAGAGTTTTACGCCAAGCTCAACTCGGTTACGGGCATCATGCGCTATGAAACTCAAATCATCATTAAGCTGCTCAAGGCCAAATATAAATATACCTTTAGCTAGGAACCTGGGTGGCCTCTAAGTAGGAAGGCGCAATTAAATATAAAACCTGCGTAGGATGGGCAGAGCACAGCGTGCCCATCATCAGGACGATGGGCACAGGCTTTGCCCTTTGCCCATCCTACGTTTAATTACAACCACCCACTTAGCTAAAGGTGATAAGCCCATCTAAGCCCTTAATTCACACCCTCCGATCGCAGCGCCGCCGTCTCCTCCGCATCCACCGTCAGCGTAACTGGGTCGATCGCAACGCAATAGTCGCGCCGGGCCGCCTCTGGGCTGACATAGCCATCCAGCACATCCTCTAGCACCAGAGCGGGGTCGCGCTCCAGGGGGTTGCCGTAGCCGCCGCCGCAGGGGCTAATGGTGCGCAGGGTATCGCCCACCTGGGTTTTGCGGCAGGGAAATTTGGAGGGCAGGTTGTCTGCTCTCCCGGCGGCGGGGTTCAAGATCTGCACCCCGCCGGGGGTGCCGTCGCTGCCGCCAAAAATGCCCCAGGGGGCATACTTGTTGCCTTCCCCCTCTAAAGACATTTGCCCTGGGGTGAGAAACTGCATGTCGCGAATCGAGCCCAGGCCGCCCCGGTATTTCCCAGCGCCGCTGGCGTCTTCGATCAGCTCGTAGCGGGTCACCCGCAGGGGCAGGTGGGCCTCAATGTCTTCGATCGGGTTGTTGCGGGTGTTGGCGTAGAGGGTATCGACTCCATCCATGCCGTCTTTGCCGTAGCGGCCGCCGTAGCTGCCCTCGGTGATATCCATATAGACCCAGTAGTCTTCGTCGAGGGCACCGCTGTAGGAGGCCACTTTGATATTGCCAATGCCGCCGCTGACATTGTGGGGGGCCACCTGGGCCAGGGCTTTCATCAGGGTGTCGGCGACCACGTTGCCGGGGCAGCAGCGGGCAATCACCGGGGCGGGGTAGATCGGGTTGGCCAGACAGCCCTTGGGGGCGGTGATGTGAATAGGCCGGGTCAGGCCCGAGTTTTGGGGCACGTACTCCATCAGGGCGGTGTCGAGCAGCACCGATCGCAGGGTCACAAAGATGGCAATGTCTACGGTGCCGACAAAGGGCATGTTGATCGGGCGATCGTCGATCTGGGGCGAAGTGCCCGCCAGGTCGATGGTCATATCACTGCCGTCGATGGTGACGGTGACCGCCACTTTCAGGTCTTTTTTGGCTGGGTCAGGATCGTCGAGAAAGCCATCCATGTAGCCCTCTGCCGAGTAGATGCCGTCGGGCAATCGCTCGATGGCCTGGCGCATCATCCGCTCGGAGTAGGTCATCAGGGTTTCGCTGGCGGCGAGCACGGTGTCGAGGCCGTGCTGATCGACTAGCTCCAAAAACCGCTGTTCCCCCACCCGGCAGGCGGCCACCTGGGCCTCGATATCCCCCACCACCACCTGAGAACTGCGGATATTTTGCCGCAGCATGCGCCACACCTGGCGGTTTTTCACGCCCTTTTCGTAGAGCTTGACCGCTTTAAACTGAAGCCCCTCGGCGAAGGCATCGACGGCATCGACAATGCCACAGCTGCCGGGAGACGACGAGCCAATATCTAAGTGGTGGGCGGTGGTGAAGGAATAGCCGATCAGCTCGTCACCGCGAAATATGGGAATGCCGATGCCGATGTCTGGCCCGTGGGAGGCCCCGTAGTAAGCGTGGTTGTGCAGAATCACATCGCCGGGGTAGAACTCTTCGCCGTCTTCGGCCATGGCCTTGAGCACCCCCCGCATGTAGCCCGGAATTGGCCCCAGCTGCAGGGGTGTGCTGTAGGCGCATTCAGCCAATTGCTGGCAGTCGGCGTCGAGAATGGCGGCCCCAAAGTCTTCGGACTCGCGGATGATGCTGGAGTAGGACATGCGGGCCAGTTTGTGGCCCATTTCCAGGGCGATGCCGTTGAGGGCACCGGCCACCACCTGGGCGGTAACGGGGTCAATTTTGGGCAGCTGGCGAGGTTGGGGCAGAGCGACTGTCATGGCAAGTTATTTGGGTAATGGTGTTTGGTTTAGGGCGGTCTGGTTTAAGGCTGTTTGTCTTATGGAGGGAGCCTCAACTTGATGTCGTAACCTGTACTACGGTCAGGGGAACGGGTGGGGTGAAGGTGCGATCGGATGAGCGCTAGCAGAGCCACCCCCGGTTCCCTACGGGCCAATCCGTAGGGGCAAACGGTTGTTTGCCCTCAACCAATCGGGGGCAGCCAGGCCGGATTTCATATCAGCCCACGGCAGCCTCGATGGCGACCCGCTGATCCACCGGCGATGCGGCGGCCAGGCGAATCAAGAGATTGCCATTGGCTTCCACCGTGGTGTGGCTGTGGGGCGGCAGCAAGATCGTCGAGTCTTTTTGAAAGATCACCGCTGGCCCTTCGATCTCGCCGCCCACGGGCAGGCGATCGCGCTCAAAGAAATTGGTCGAGTATTTCTCTAGCTGGCCGTTGACGCGGAAGTAGGTGACCGCCGTTTTGAGCCAGGCATCTTTTACCTGTCCCTCGGTGGGCACGGGCAGCCCCGCCAGTTTAGGCATGGGGCCGGTGCCCGTCACCCGCAGGGTCACCAGCTCCACCACATTCTCTGGGAAGGCGTGGCCGTACTCGGCGGTGTGCAACTCGTGGAACTGCTGCCACACTTCTTGCAGAGTCGCCTCTGCCAGCTCACCACCGGGAATCAGCGCCCGCAGCTCGTAGCCCTGACCCACGTAGCGACAGTCGGCAAAGCGTTGCAGCGTCATCTGGTCGTCGCTAAACCCATCGGCTTGCAGCTGGGCTTTGACCTGGTCTTCTAGCGATCGCAGGTCGGCATTGAGCTTGTCTAGGTTGGGAGCGGTGCTGAGCACAAACTCGTTTTGAATTAGGTCGTGCTTGAGGTCGGTGGTGAGCAGGCCCATGGCGGAGGTAATGCCGGGGTAGCGGGGCACAATCACCTCGGGAATGCCGAGGGAGAGGGCCACTTCGGCAGCGTGGAGCGGCCCAGCGCCCCCCTGGGCCACCAGGGCAAACTGGCGCGGGTCTTGCCCCTTTTGAATGGTGCGGGAACGAATGGCGTTGGCCATATTGTTGTTGACGATGGTGACAATGCCCGCCGCCGTTTCGTAGAGGTCGAGGCCCACCCGGTCAGCTAGGGCCTGCACCGCCGCAAAGGCGCGATCGGGGTAGATGGCCATTTCGCCCCCCAAAAAGTGCTCGGAGTCGAGGCGGTTGAGCACCACGTTGGCGTCGGTGACGGTGACCTCGGTGCCGCCCTTGGCGTAGCACACCGGCCCCGGCTCGGCCCCGGCGCTGCGCGGCCCCACCCGAAAGGCCCCGCCGTCATCGACGTAGGCGATGCTGCCACCCCCCGCCCCAATGGTGTGAACGTCGATCATCGGCACCATCACCGGGTAGCCAGCGATCCAGGTGTCGCGGGCGGTGGCCTCGGCAAACCCCCGTTCGGTCACCAGGCCAATATCGGTACTGGTGCCGCCCATGTCAAAGGTGATCAGGCGATCGCGGTTCGACCGCTCTCCGGCGGCAGCCCCCCCCAGCACCCCGGCGGCCAGCCCCGACAGCAGCAGGGTGACGGGCTGCGCTCCGGCCACCTCGGCGGTGGCCACTCCGCCGTTAGATCGCATAATGTGCAGCTCGCCTCGCACCGACTGCTCCTTCAGGCGGCTGCTGAGGTTGTCGATGTAGCGCTTGACCCTAGGGCCGACAAAGGCGTTGATGCAGGCGGTGGTAAACCGCTCAAACTCTCGAAACTGCGGGAAGATGCTGGCACTGGTGGTGATAAACGCCTCGGGAAATATCTCCTGGGCTAGGGCGGCGACTCGGTCTTCGTGGCGCGAGTCAAAGTAGGAGTTGAGAAAACAAATGGCGATCGATTCTACCCCGGCGGCCTTGAGTTCGAGAATGGCGGCGCGGGCCTCGGCTTCGTTGAGGGGGATAAGCGCTTGGCCTTTGGGGTCGAGGCGCTCGGAGACCACTTTGCGATCGCGCCGTTTTACCAGCGGCCTGGCCTGCCAGGGAATATCTTGCATGATCGAATAGTGCTGGGGCCGCTGATGCCGCCCGATGTGCACAATGTCGCGGTAGCCCTGGGTCGTGATCATGCCGGTGCGGGCCCCGTCGTGGGTGAGCAGGGTGTTGGTGGCAATGGTGGTGCCGTGTAGCACGTGCTCAATGGCGGCGTAGTCGGTTTGGGCCATCTGACACAGCGTGGCAATGCCCTCCATCATGCCGATGGAGGGGTCCGCGACGGTGGTGGGCACCTTGTGAATCCAGGTCTGAGCCTGGGCCACATCCGCCAAAATTAGATCGGTGAAGGTACCCCCGATGTCTACGCCGATCAGTTTCATGGTGAACCACCTTTGCCGAATAGAACGCCAGTATCTTAGTCAAATGCGGGCTAATTAAGCTGTTCAGCCTGCACTGTTTTACTGGCGAATAGACAGGTTATTGGGCGAAAGGTGATGGAACGGGTGTCAGGTGTCGGGTGTCAGGTGTCGGGTGTCAGGTTTTACTCTTCAGTAACAATTGAATCGGTA
>DAIPYU010000021.1:0-18649 GCA_036782635.1 Nodosilinea sp. CTOTU7353 | reverse complement strand
CGGGTGTCAGGTGTCGGGTGTCAGGTTTTACTCTTCAGTAACAATTGAATCGGTAGTGGTTGAAACAGTGAACCGATTACTTTTCTGGTCAGGATGAATCGGCATGTTTTGAGGTCGAGTCTATGGTGGTGATTACTTCTCTGCGGGTCAACGGCGATCGCCTACAGCAGCGCCTCAATGCCCTCGCCACCCTCGGTCGCCTGCCCGAGGGTGGGGTGCGGCGCATCGCCTACAGCGAGGACGACTTGGCCGCTCGACAGTGGGTCACGACCGCCATGGTAGAGGCCGGTATGAGTGTCACCCGCGATGCGGCGGGCAATATTATCGGTCGGTACGCGGGCAAAAAATCTCTGCCGGCCCTGGCCACCGGCTCCCACATTGACACGGTCCCCGCCGGGGGCCGCTACGACGGTGCCCTTGGGGTGCTGGCGGGCATTGAAGTGGTTGCCACCCTGCACCAGGCGGGGCAGCGGCTCAACCACCCCATTGAGGTGATTGTCTTTACCGACGAAGAAGGCGAAATGATCGGCAGTAAAGCCATGGCGGGCACCCTCAACGTGGATAACCCCGAGCCCTTGCGGCGGCTAGACGGCACCGCGATTCAAACCTGCCTTCGGCATGTCGGCGGCGACTGGGAAACCCTCCCCACCGCCCAACGCACCGCCCAAGATATGGCCGCCTACCTAGAGCTTCACGTCGAACAGGGCGGCGTGCTGGAATCGGTACAGCGCCAAATTGGGGTCGTGCAGGGTATTGTCAGCCTGCACCGCTACCAGGTGGTGATCACCGGGCGGCCCAACCATGCGGGCACAACCCCCATGAACATGCGCCAAGACGCCCTCTATGCGGCCTCGCTACTGGTGGCTGCCGTCCACGACGTGGCCACCAACCCGCCCGGCGATCAGGTTGCCACGGTGGGCTATCTCACGGTGCAGCCCAACGCGGCTAACATTGTGCCGGGCCGGGTAGATCTCACCATCGATCTGCGCGATCTATCCCTAGAGACCATCAACCGCATGGTGAATCACCTCAAGCAGCGCATTCAGGCGATCGCAGTGGCCACCCAAACCACCATTCAGATGCAACCCCAGCATGCCGTGCATCCCACGCTGGCCAGTTCTACCATTCAAGCAGCTATTGCCGCCGTTTGCGATCGCCTTCAGCTCAGTCATTACTCCATGCCCAGTCGGGCCATTCACGATGCCCAAGAGATCGGTCGCGTTACCCAAATGGGCATGATTTTTGTGCCTAGCCAGGCCGGGGTCAGCCACGCCGAAGATGAATATACCTCCCCTGAGCAGTGCAGCCAGGGCGCTAATGTGTTGCTCAACACGCTGCTGCGATTGGATAGTCAGCTGCAAGACTAGGGGTTAGAACTCATAACTGAGGGGGCCAAGGCTACTGCTGTAGCGGGGGCATTGGCCCAACTCAGCGGTATTCTGGGTTGGGGAAATCAAAGTGACAGCCTGCAACCCACTGTGATCGCTGGATGCGGCAGGCATACCGGCCTACCGCATCCAGCGATCATGCTAGCCATGGGGAGTGGGGGTTACTTGGGATCTGTTCAGTTGGCGCTCAGGAGATTCTCAGTCGGGGGGCTTAGGGTTGGGCCATGGTGAACTCTACAACCGCTGATCGTGGCTCGACTGTCCCGCACTCTCGTGCGATTCTGGTTCAGGAGAAAATGGCTCTGGTTCTGGCTGGGGCTGGGCTTGGCCCTACTGCTGGCGCTGCTGCTACGACCCGGTAGCCTGGGCCACCTGCTCTGCACTGCCCTGCTGTGGGTGCAGGACCAGGGCGTAGCGGGGGTAATCGCCTACATCGGCCTCTACAACCTGGCGACGGTGTTGTTTGTGCCGGGGGCGTTGCTCACCCTGGGGGGCGGCGCCATCTACGGGGTGCTGTGGGGGTCGGTGTATGCCCTGGGGGCCGCTACCCTGGGGGCTACCATAGCCTTTGCCATTGGCCGCTACTTAGCTCGTGGGGCGGTCTGTCGGCGGCTGCAATCACACCCCCACTTCAAGGCTCTAGATGTGGCTGTGACGCAATCGGGCTTTAAAATTGTGCTGCTCACCCGGCTGTCGCCCCTGCTGCCCTTTAACCTGCTCAACTACGCCTATGGCGTGACCCATGTTTCCTTCAAGCACTACCTGTTAGGGTCTTTAGGCATGGTGCCCGGCACTGTCATGTATGTTTATCTCGGCGCTCTGGTTGGCGATGTCGCCACCCTCGGCAGCCAGAGCGACCTTCCCCTCCAGGTCCAGATCATCCAGGGACTGCTTCACACCCTGGGGCTGGTGTCTACCGTCGCCGTCACCCTGGCGATCTCCCGCCGCGCCCGGCACACTCTACAGCAAACCGTACCGCAAACCTCTACCTCTACCAAGCCATGACCGCCCACTCCCTCAACCTCGAACCCGCCCTGGTGCCCCTCACTGGCCCCAACCAAACCCTACAAGCCTACGTTCACCCGCCCGACTGGGTGAACCCCAGCCCTGCCCAGCGCTACGACCTGGTGGTGATCGGTGCCGGTACCGCTGGCCTCGTGGTGGCGGCGGGGGCGGCGGGCCTAGATCTGGGCCTCAAGGTCGCTTTGGTAGAAAAAAGTCTGATGGGCGGCGACTGTTTGAATGTGGGTTGTGTGCCCTCCAAATGCATCATTCGCTCGTCGCGAGTGGTGGCCGACATGCGGGGGGCCGCCCCCTTTGGCATTCAGCCGCCAGAGTCAATCGAGGTAGACTTTGCCGCCGTGATGGATCGCATGCGCCAGATTCGCGCCGGCATCAGCCACCACGACTCGGTGGAGCGTTTCAGCAACCTGGGCATCGACGTGTTTTTGGGCGAGGCCCGCTTTGTCGATGGCGCAACGGTACAGGTGGGCGAGCATCGCCTACCCTTCAAAAAAGCCGTGATCGCCACCGGAGCCCGTGCCCATCGTCCCTTGGTACCGGGGCTGGCCCAGGCCGGATTTCTCACCAACGAAACCGTGTTTTCTCTCACCGAGCGGCCTCGCCGTCTGGCGGTGATTGGCGGCGGCCCCATTGGCTGCGAGCTGGCCCAGGCCTTTCAGCGGTTGGGCAGTGAGGTCACCCTGCTGCACAATCACGGCCATCTGCTCAACCGCGAAGATGCCGATGCCGCCGAGATCGTACAGCAGCAGTTGATCAAAGAGCAGCTCAATCTGGTGTTGGATGCAGCGCTAGAGCGGGTGGAAACTACTCCGACAGGTAAAGTGCTGCACTATAGCCAGAACGGCTCTAGCTCAGCCACCCAGACCGTCGAAGTAGACGAGATCTTGGTGGGGGCGGGGCGGGTGCCCAATGTCGATGGCCTCAACCTAGAAGCCGTCGGGGTCGAGTACGATCGCCGTCGGGGCGTAGTAGTCAACGACCATCTGCAAACCACCAATCCCAACATCTTTGCCGCCGGCGACATCTGCATGGACTGGAAGTTTACCCACGCCGCCGATGCCGCCGCCCGCATTGTGATTAAAAACGCCCTGTTTGCTCCCTTTGGCCTGGGCCGCAGCCAGCTCAGTAGTTTGGTGATGCCCTGGGTCACCTATACCGATCCCGAAATTGCCCACGTGGGGCTGTATGCCCACGAGGCCAAGCAGCAGGGCATCGAGACCAACACCATTGAGATTCCTTTTTCGACGGTTGATCGCGCCCTGGCCGACGGCGAGAGCGAAGGGTTTTTAAAGATTCTCCACAAAAAAGGCTCCGACAAGATCTTGGGGGCCACCATCGTCGCCCGCCACGCCGGGGAGATGATCAGCGAGATCACCACGGCGATGGTCACCGGGCAGGGGCTGAGCGCCCTGTCGGGGGTGATTCACCCTTACCCCACTCAGGCAGAAGCGATCAAGAAAGCCGCCGATGCCTACCGCCGCACCCTGCTGACCCCCCGCACCAAGTCGCTACTAAAGCTGCTGACTCGGTTCAGCTAGCCTGGATTATTCACGCACCTGTCCCTCAGCGACAAAAGCATCTCTGCAATCAATGCTGTCTATCCATAGCTGAATGTCGCTGAATTAAGGCTGGTCGGGCTAGCTAACCGTCAGAATGATGAATTTACAAATTCGGGATGCACTCTTGGGTTAAAGCTTGCCAGATCGCGTTATTTGACCTCAGAGCGGCGACAGAAGTCAGGGCAGTTGATAGCTGATTCTGACATAGCCGTCTTGGGATGAAGCGTGCATTTCAAGCGATAGTTTCCCGTAAAGAACTGACACCTCGAACAGGGAATCTTGTGTAGACCAACGGAGTATCTGATGGTATCTCGAATTATCAGCCAGACTGTGTAGCCTAATAGGCCGAGAACAGTCCAGGGAGCTAAGAGTTGTCCTATTTTTAGGACCGGCTGAGCAGAGATGGCTCCATCGGTAACTTGCATTAATGAAAACCCAATGTTAATTGTTTGCATGGTTCAACTAATGACTAAGCATCTTGTTTGGCAAACGAAAAATATGATGATTATTTTGTCTTTGGACGAAATACCTACCCTATAAATCCTTACTGGTCACGCCGGAGTGCTGGATTTAACACTGCCCATCTGGCTCAGGATATAGTTCATAACTGGCAGGTAAAATTCGGGTGGCTAGGTGGCTTGCAGCTGCCCAGATTCCGCACCAAAAAGGTTTTAGTCTTTGCGATGACTGTTACAGACAAAAATCCATGGAGGGATTAAAAGCCCCCCATGGAAATTAGGAGGATTGAGTCAACGTGTAATAGTGCTCATAAAGAACCAGCTACTACACTCGTCAATGAGTGACTGAATAGTAAACTAATAATCTGAAGTTCTGGGGAAGATGTCCTGGAGAGTGAAATGCCCCCGCGAAGGCGTGAGGTGGGAATCTATTTGGGAGCAAGATATCCGCTGGGGATTCCCGTCTGCACGGGCATGACGGGCTAGCTAACCGTCAGAATGATGAATTTACAAATTCGGAATGCACTCTTGCCTGCTGCCTGCTGCCTTGCGGTAATTGAGTCACTTTTATCTCGTTAGAGCCTGGGAAATCTGATCTGACAGACTGTAGGGATCGTAGGGTTTAGTGATCAGTGCCACAATGTCAAGCTGGCTAAACTGTCGCTGCTCACCCGATTGAGCCTTCGCGGTGAGTAAGATAATGGGAATCTGGGACGTGGCGGCATTTTCCCGCAGTTTCTGCATGGTGGTTAATCCATCCATGCCGGGCATCATAATGTCTAAGAGAATGGCATCTGGCTTTTCTGCGGCAGCTTTGGCTAGCCCTTCATAGCCAGAACTCGCCACAATAACATCCCACTCTCCGGTAATTTCAAGGCACATTTGGGTGGCTTCTCGAATGTCGGCTTCATCATCAATAATAAGGATACGCTTATTGGTCATGGGTCACGTCATAGATGGGGAGGACAAAGAAAAAAGTGCTGCCTCTATTTAAGGTGCTCGCTGCCCAAATTTTGCCGCCGTGCTGGTTGACAATGCTGCGGCAGATGGCTAGCCCTAGCCCTGTGCCTCCCTGGTGCTCATCGTCAAGCACGTTTAACTGTTCAAATTGATCGAAGATGGTTTCTAGCTTATCTTCTGGAATGCCTTTGCCCTGATCTTGCACCGTAATGAGTATGGTTTTGGGGTTAGACTTTACCGTCGATATTGTCGATTGCAGGGGAGGAGATGCGGGCTGAGACCAGGGTGGGGGGGATAAGTCTGAGGATATCTGATGATGATCTCGACCCTCGTGGCTATATAAACTGGCTGTGACCTGTACCGTAGATCCTAGGGGTGAAAATTTGATCGCGTTACTCAGCAAATTTGCCAGGGTTTGAATAATCCGGTCTGGGTCAACCCACAAATTAATTGAAAGGGATGACACAACCAGATTGATTTCTTTCTTTTCGGCGATCGCTCGCATCTCGTCAACCGCTTGGGCGATTAGCTTAGCCAGGTCACAGGCTTGCTTTTTCAGGGTAATTTTGCCGAGCTTAATGCGCTCGATATCTAAGATGTCGTTGACCAGCCGCACCAATCGATTGGTATTAGAGAAGGCGATTTCTATCATGCGTCGACGCTTATTTTCAGCCACGTCGAGGTCGTCGTTGGCCAACAATCCTAAGGCGGTGCGAATAGACGTGAGGGGAGTTCTGAGTTCATGGCTAACCACCGAGATAAACTCGTCTTTAAGCCGCTCCACGATCTGGCGTTCGGTAATGTCTTTGAACATTACAACAGCACCTAAAATATTGCCCTGGTCCTGAATTGGGGCGCTGGTGTATTCTACCGGGAAGTATTCACCCTGGTGCTTACGAAACAGATCGCCGGAAACATGGTGGTGGGTGCCCTCGTGAAGGGTTCTAAAGATCGGGCTGTGCTCCCAGGGGTAGGGGGTGCCGTCTGCCTTGACCGGATCTACTAGGTGGGGCATAAACTGCGCCAACATCTTCTCTCTGGAGTAGCCTAAAATTTCGGCGGCGGCTGGGTTGACAAAGGTAATCTGACCCTCGGCATTTAACCCACAGATGCCTTCACCAGCCGATTCAAGAATCAGTTCATTTTGATGGCTGAGGCGGTTTAGCGAGTCTTGGGCTAGATGGAGCTGCCTGAGGGCATTTTCCCGTTCGGCAATTTCTCGGGTTAGGTCAGTGTTGGCCTGCTGTAGCTCCTTGGTGCGCTGGGCAACCCGACCCTCTAATGCTGTATTGAGGGCTTGAATTTGAATGTAGAGGCGGTTTTGGTAAATCACCTGGGCAAAGTGGTGGGCCAGGGTATGGACTAGGTCAATGTCGTGGCTAGTCCAGGGTTGAGTCTGACCTTGTTTGAGCTCTCGCCAGGTTTCAAACGACTGCCGGGGCCGATCTTGCCGGGGGTCAGTGCTGTCTAATCGACCGGCCCAGATAGTTTCTACCGCTATGGCCTGGCGGAAAATGGTGAGGTAGCCCAGGTGTTGATTGCGGTAGAACAGTTGTGCCACCAAAATGCCGCCAATATTCTTTAATTGCAGCGCCGATTTGAGCAAAAGGGAGGCCTGGGAGTCGGGTAGATGATCAATGGCCCACAGCAGTTCGTTGGGCTTAGCTGGGGCTTCGCTTTGCAGCCAAGATCGCCAGACCAGCAGCTGTTCTAAAGGGGGGACGGCGATCGCTGACGATGGCTGGCTTTCATGATTGGTGACGGGGGGCTGCCCAGGGGTTTTTGGCACCAGGGTTTTTGGCACCAGCTGGGCGGGTTGCTGCCCAGTGATGAGCAGTTGCGTTTTAGGGTTGGGGCCGGGGGTATTGAGGTAGAGCCGGCCGCCAACGCCGCCGAGGGCTTTTACGGTTTTGTCCAGGGCGGTTTGGAGAGCGGGCTTGGGGGCTTTGTGCAGGAGGGTGACGACTTGGTTAACGGTCGCTTCGTGTCTAGCCTGGAGACGGCTCTGGCTCAGCAGTAGGGCGTGGGCGATGGCTACCGACACCTGGTCGGCAACCAGCTGTACCACTTCTAGCTGGTTGGGGCTGATGCGTCGCGGGGTGCTGTGGTGGGCGACCAGCAGCCCCCAAAGCCGCTGCTCATGCAGCACCGGCACGACGAGGGATGACTGGACCCCCATATTGGTCAAGTACTCGACATGGCAGGGGTCGACTGAGCGAAACCAGATGTCTTGGTGCAGGGGGGCTTGGGTCTGGGGGTCCAGTAGGGGGCTGATGCCGATTTCTTGCTCGGCCACGTTAACGATGTGGCGCTGGCGGGTGATTAAAAATAGCTTGCGGGCCTCTGGGGGAATGTCCTCGGCGGGAAATCGATGCCCCAGTAGGGACGGTAGCTGCTGCCCTTGAATGGATTCGGCGACGACTTCACCACTGCCGTCGGGTTCAAACCGATAGAGTTTGACCCGATCGCTTTTGAGAAAGGTGCGCACCTCGGTGGCCGTGGCCGACAAAATTTCTGATAGCTCCAGAGACTGACGGATGCGGTCGGTCATCCGGTGCAGCATAGCTTCGAGGGAGGGTTTGGGACCACTGAGGGAAAACAACATGGCGGTAGCCGATCAACTGATCGCCGAGGGTAAACAGTCTGTGGGTCTGGCGGCGGCGGTTTGCCGCCGCACCTGGTAGAACAACCGCTTCACCAGATCGGATTCGGTGAGGGATTTATCGATGAAGTCGTTGGCCCCGGCCAGCATGGCGGCATGTTTGCGGGCGGCATCGGTATAGGCGGTCAAGAAGACTACTGGCAGCTGCTGCCACCGTGGCGTTTGACGCACCACCTGGCACAGATCGATACCGTTAAAGTCAGGCATTTCGATGTCGAGCACCAGCAGGTCTGGGCAGGTTGACTGGAGGGTATGCCAAAAGTTGTGGGCGTGGTCGAGGGTGGTGATTTGGGTGCCCCAGGGTTCTAGCATGGTGCGCAGGGCCATCAGCATTTGGGGGTCGTCGTCAATGATCAAGACTTTGGCGGGGGCGGGGCGCGATCGCACCTCCATGCCCCCACTGAGAATTTGCGCTACCTCTGGGTTGTGCAAAAACGAAACCTGGCCGAGGCGGGCCGCTCTGATGCGGTTCTTTAAGCTGCCGTCGGTACTGCATACCAAAACCGATAAGCACGGCATGGGGTTGACTAGATCTGAGATTTGCGCCAGGGCGGCTGGGGCAGCCTGGCGCAAGCAGCATTGGAAAATGCTTAGATCGGGTAGTGGCGCTGTGGCCCCCTCCAGCTGAGTCTTGGGGATTGGGGCGCGATAGCTAGCGATCACCTGCTGCCGGAAAGCCTGCCAATGCGCTGGATCTGAAATTATTTGTACTGTCAAACCCCTGGCTTGAGCGGCCTGAGCCAGGTTTTGTCCTAGCTCGGTACTGTCGTTATCATCGACGATCACTAGCTGTGGTGAAGGCGATTGCTGCTCTGGTGGCGTTGCGATCGGAGGGCCTTGGGCCAGCTCTTGCTCAAGGGCCATCACCCAGCTCCACAGCTGTGCCCGAGGTTCAGGCGGCAATGGCATAGAAAACTGCTGCTCGATCTGCCGAGCCAGATCTGACCCGGTAGACAGGCCAAATACCCCCAGTGCGCCTTTGAGGCTGTGGGCCGCGCGATGGCCCTGTTGGTGCAGGTCAGCGGAAAGCTGGTTCCCTTCTAAGGCCTCAACGGCCCGCTTGACAATGGTTAGCCGTTCTTCATGGTGAACTTTGACCGTAGACCAAAGCGATCGCAGGGCGGTGTGGATCTGCTGCCGCCGGGGAGGCTCCCACGGGTCGGCGACTGGATTACCTATGGGGGCGGTAGGGCTGGCACTCGGCTCACTCTGCGGCTGGTCATGGTCAGCAGGCGGGGATAGAGAGAGTAAGCGTTTGCTAATTGATGGTTCTGGCGGTTTAAGCCGATAGCCAACCCCGTAGACGGTTTTAATCAAGTCAGCGGGGGCACCTACCTCCGTCAGCTTGCGGCGTAGCCCCTTAATGTGAGCCGTCACCGTATCTTCACCAGGGGCTTCGCCGCAGTTCCACAGACTGTCGATGATAGCGCTGCGGCTAAACACCTGGGACGACTTGCGCAGAAATAGCTCTAGCAGGCGGTATTCCTTGGGCGTCAGGTTGAGAGCCGTATCACCATAGGTGACCTCCTGGGCATTGGGATCTAGCTGTAAATCTCCCCACTCCAGCAGAGATAGCATAGGGGCTTGGCCCCGCCTCAATAGCACGCGCACCCGGGCTAAAAGTTCCTCTAGCTCAAAGGGCTTGGTGATGTAGTCATCGGCTCCGGCGTTGAGCCCGGCAATCTTGCGGCTGCTAGAGTCGAGGGCCGTCACCATTAGCACCGGCATCTGATAGGCATTGTCTCGCAGCTTTTGGCAAAATTGAATGCCGTCGAGTTTGGGCAAGACCACATCTAGCACGATTAAGTCATAATCAAACGCCTTAACCAGTTGCCAGCCCATTTGGCCATCGCTGGCGACATCTACAGCATAATGTTCAACAGCAAAGCCTTTTTCAAGGACTTTCGTGATCGATTCATCATCCTCGACGAGCAGTATTCTCATTGTCTTTTCCGCCTAGATATCGACATAGCCAAGCAAACGCTGGCTTATGCAGGAAAACGGGAAACAAGGGATCAATGATTTTTGTTTAATAGCATTATTAATTATTTTAATAAAATCTTACTGAAGTTTATTAAAGTTAATTATTCCTAGGGCGGTGACTTTTGGGCAGCTAATTGAGTTGTATTTCAGGCTGAAATAAACTCAGTAGCAAGGTCTTTTTGAAGTGACGCTACAGATGTTGGGTCAGGCTTGATGTCGGTGATTGATTAACTTAGGTGCGCAGGAAAGCAGCTGCTCCTAAGTTTATAGGAGACTCGCAAGAAGGCCTCACCAGGCAATATTGGCGCATTGTTTTGCGTTGGCAGAGCCTCGCCTTAGATGGTGATTGAAAAGCGATCTGCTGTAGCTTAAGCTGTTTACCGGTCTCTCTGCCTGGGTATATGCAACGGGTGGGAAATCCCCCCGCCCCCTCAAAAAGGGGGGCTGAGTCCGCTTCCAAGTCCCCCTTTTTAAGGGGGGTAAGGAGATCGCTAACTTTGGTCAGAACGGATTTCTGATGATGGGCACCTAAAATGTTCCCCTGGCTCAATGAAAGTAGGTGCCGTACTGCAAGCCTGGGAAAAAATAATTCAGCATAATCATCACGACCGACAGCGTTAATAAGGCTAGTGCAGCCATGATTGGGGCACTGGTCAGATATTTCATGAAAGCAGTCATGGTTGGGTCTCCTAGGTAGACATGAGGTGAGACAAAGCTGAGCTATCGTGGTGATACTGTGAGATCGATCTGCTTAGCGGTCAGCTCTCCACTGGTCACCTCCCTAAACGCCAGCAAAGGCCATAGCAACCCCTGGGTAAAGGATCTGATCGCCAGGGGAATATCGATAAAGATCTCCGCTTCCGCTGGTTTAGAACGACGCTTGCTGGCGATCAAGTAGGAGCGCCCAGACCAGCCCACAAATCCCGCAAAGTAGAAAAAGATGCCAAAGGGAATGGCCACATCCACCGCCCGATCTAAACGCAGTTGCAGGTGGGGAAGCCCATCTTCACCGCAGAGCAGATTTTCGGAGTACGACTGATAGGGCTGATCAAAATAGTAGGTCTGGGGGGCCTTTTCCATCCGGGCTAAAAATGTGGCTGAATCGTGGCAGGGCACTAGGTGGGTATTCCCAGCGGCGGCGGCAGCGGGCATGAGGCTGAGCCAGATAAAGATGAACAGCAACATGCTCAGTAGGGTTTTCATAGCCTGTTCTCCTCGATAAAAATCTTGGGTTTGATCCTCAGCATCAAGGACTAAATATTCTCAGAATCAGGAATTAAATCCGTTAGGGTAGCCTGTCTCGACTGCTCCCGATTTAGGGTATGGCCTTCGGGGGTGAGGATGAAGAATAATCACTACCAGAATCAATGGGATCCTGACCCATGCTTGGGTTCCCGTTGGCTTCCCGTTCAATCCAAAGAAAAATGATGGCAAAAACTGGAAATGGCAGGATGTAAAAAATCATTGGAATCATAATCCAGGGTAGCCAGGCAGCGGCATAGGCCCCGGTCAGTTGAGTCATATCAGCCATGGAATCCTCCTTAACTTACATTCACTGCGCCGCGCAGCATCGCATCGAGGGCATCGAAGTTTTCGAGCAGGACGTAGGCGAAAATGGCCCCGCCCATGGAGCCGAGCAGGATGCCGCTGCACAGCTGAAACCAGTCGTCTTTGTTGCGCAGGGGGCGCAGACGATCTTGGGAATGGGAGTTGTAGGCACCGCCGGGGTCGCCCTGGAAGGTGGCCAGGGCAAAGATAGAGATGCCCAAACAGGCGGAGACGGTGATATAGATAGCGGTGATCAGCCCGCTGAGATTGGCTCCGTGGGCGGTTTCGCGCAGGGGGCCAACCACAACCTCTGGCCCGACTAAAAAGTAGCCGTGGGCCATGCCAATTTCTAGCCCCCGCAAAAAGGGGCTGAGGCCGGGGCGGTAGGCGGGCAGGTTGTTGATGTAGGCCTTAACTAGGCCAGAACTGTTTATGGGCGTGGCCAGATTGCCGAGTTGGGGGTTGCCTTGGTAAGGCTGAATCGGATCGTCATGGTCGTAGGCATCGGCCCAGACGGATGATGGTGCGCTGGTCATGGTCTTGCCTCGTAACTTAGGAATTGGAGAAAGTCCTGGCCGCTGAACCTCGACCAGGACTGGTCTGCGAAGGAGAGTCCGCAGCTTGGGGCCGGAGGGATGGAGCGCAGGCCTCCGGCCAAAGGTCGTTATGGAAATCGGCTCGAGGTAGACGCAATCAGAAATGCGCCGTAGGTGGCAATGTAGCCGACCGCGAAATGGGTGAGCCCCACCAGACGGGCCTGCACGATGGACAGGGCCACGGGCTTATCTTTGGGATAGCCAAAGGAGAGGGGGGTGTTTTCGTGTGCCCACAGCAGGGTTTCGATCAGCTCTTGCCAGTAGCCCCGCCAGGTAATCAGGAACATGAAGCTGACGGCCCAAACCAGATGACCAAACAGAAACATCCAGGCCCAGACGGCAAGGTTGTTGGTGCCCATGGGGTTGTAGCCGTTGATCAGCTGGGCTGAGTTGAGCCACAGGTAGTCGCGAAACCAGCCCATTAAATAGGTGGAGCTTTCGTTGAACTGGGCCACATTGCCCGACCAGATGGCGAGGTGCTTCCAGTGCCAGTAGAAGGTCACCCAGCCCAGGGTGTTGAGCATCCAGAAGGTGGCCAGGTAAACCGAATCCCAGGCGGAGATGTCGCAGGTGCCGCCGCGACCGGGGCCATCGCAGGGAAAGCTGTAGCCAAAGTCTTTTTTGTCGGGCATCAGCTTCGAGCCGCGAGCATCAAGGGCTCCCTTGACCAAGATCAAGGTGGTGACGTGCAGGCCGAGGGCGATCGCATGGTGCACCAAAAAATCCCCTGGGCCAATGGTCAAAAACAGCGAGTTAGTGCCGCTGTTGATCGCCTCTAGCCAGCCGGGCAGCCAGACATTGCCGTGGTTGGGCCAGGCGGTGCTGGCAATGCTGTCGGGGTTTGAGAGCAGGGTGCTAACGCCGTAGAGCGCTTTGCCGTGGGTGGCCTGAATCCACTGGGCAAATACCGGCTCGACCAAAATCTGCTTATCGGGGCTGCCCAGGGCCATTTCACAGTCGTTGTGTACGTAGAGGCCGAGGGTGTGAAAGCCGAGGAACAGCGAGACCCAGCTCAAATGGGAGATGATCACCTCTTTGTGGTCGAGCACCCGGGCCAGCACATTGTCGCGGTTGGCCACTGGGTCGTAGTCGCGAATCAGAAAGATCGCGCCGTGGGCAAAGGCCCCCAGCATCAAGAATCCGGCGATGTACTGGTGGTGGGTATAGAGGGCCGACATGGTGGTGTAGTCTTTGGCCATGAAGGCGTAGGGCGGCATGGCGTACATGTGCTGGGCCACCAGGGAGGTGACTACCCCCAGGCAGGCCAGGTGCCAACCCAGCTGAAAGTGCAGAGAATTGTTGTAGGTGTCGTAGATGCCCTGGTGACCCCGGCCAGTGCGGGGGGCAATGAAGAACCCCTTCCACCCCGGTCCCTGGACGGCTTCGGTCATTTCTTTAATGCTGTGACCGATGCCAAAGTTGGTGCGGTACATGTGCCCAGCGACAATGAAAATCACCGCGATCGCCAGGTGGTGATGGGCCATATCTGTTAGCCACAGCGACTCGGTTTGAGGGTGAAAGCCCCCCAAGAAAGTCAGCATGGCGGTGCCTGCCCCCTGGGCGGTGCCAAACAAGTGGTCGGCGGTATCGGGGTTTTGGGCATAGGCCCCCCAGTTACCCGAGAATAACGGGGCTAACCCTTCTGGGTGGGGGCGCACCGCCAAAAAGTTATCCCAGCCCACATGCTGGCCCCGCGACTCGGGAATGGCCACATGCACCAGGTGCCCGGTCCAGGCCAGGGCGCTGACTCCAAACAGTCCAGCCAGGTGGTGGTTGAGGCGCGATTCGGCATTTTTAAACCAGGAGAGGCTGGGCCGAAACCGGGGCTGCAAGTGCAGCCAGCCCGCGTAGAGCATAAAGGCGGCCAGCACCAGCAAAAACATCGCCCCGGTAAACAGGTCGTTGTTGGTGCGCATGCCGATGGTGTACCACCAGTGATATACCCCGGAGTAGCAGATATCGACCGGGTTCATTGCCCCGGCCTGGGTGTAGGCGGCGATCGCAGCAGGGCCAAACTGAGCATCCCAAATGGCGTGGGCAATGGGGGACGTATTGAGGGGATCTTTGATCCACAGCTCAAAGTTGCCCTGCCAGGCCACGTGAAACAAAATGCCAGAAATCCACAAAAAGATGATGGCTATGTGACCAAAGTGGGAGGCGAAAATCCGCTGGTACAGATTCTCCTCCGTCATGCCATCGTGGCTTTCAAAATCATGGGCGGTTGCGATCGCATAGAAGAGCCGACGGGTGGTCGGATCTTGCTGCAAATCCTGACTAAATTTTGGAAATTTTGTCGCCATGGTTCAAAACAGGTACGAGGGTCAAAAAATGCAATTCATCAAAATTGTTGGGGCACACCGCGATGCGCCCCAACCAAATGGGTTACCCCACCGCCACCATGCGGGCCAGGAAAAAGGCCCAGGTAGTGACAATGCCCCCCAGCAAATAGTGGGCAGCCCCCACCGCCCGACCCTGGGTAATGCTGAGGGCGCGGGGTTGAATTGCCGTGGTGATCTTGAGCTTGTTGTGGGCCCAGACAATGGACTCGATCAGCTCTTGCCAGTAACCGCGACCGCTGAACAAAAACATCAGGCTAAAGCCAAAGACAAAGTGCCCGGCTAAAAACAGCAGTCCGTAGGCCGACAGGGCCGACCCATAGGAGCTAATCACCTGACTGGCCTGGGCCCAGAGAAAGTCTCTCAGCCAACCATTGTTGGTAATCGACGACTGGGCAAAATTGCCGCCGGTAATGTGGGCGAGGGTGCCGTCGGCATTCACTGTGCCCCACACATCCGACTGCATCTTCCAGAAAAAGTGGAAAATCACGATCGACAGGGAGTTGTACATCCAGAACAGCCCCAGAAACACATGGTCCCAAGCCGACACCTGGCAGGTGCCGCCCCGCCCCGGCCCATCGCAGGGGAAGCGAAAGCCCAGTTCGCCCTTATCGGGAATCAGTCGAGAACTGCGGGCAAATAGCACCCCCTTGAGCAGCACCAGCACAGTGACATGGATGGTGAAGGCGTGGATGTGGTGAATCAGAAAATCGGCGGTGCCCAGGGGGATGGGCATCATCGCTATTTTGCCGCCGACCGCCACCACGCCGCCGCCAAACACATGGCTGACAGGACCGCTGAGGCCCGGTGCCGTAACGCCAATGCCGGCCAAATCAATGCTGCGCAGGCCGCCAAACACATTGCCCAGGGGTTCTGCGGCTGGCAAGCTGGCCCCCACCGCCATGGTTTGAATCTGCTGCACCCACTGGGCAAAAATCGGCTGTAGCTGAATGCCCGTGTCTGAAAACATGTCTTGGGGTCGGCCAAAGGCCCGCATGGTGTCGTTGTGACAGTACATGGCAAAGCTGTGGAACCCCAGGAACTGACAGGCCCAGGCCAGGTGCGAGATGATCGCATCTCGATGGCGCAGGGTGCGATCAAGCACGTTGTTGACGTTTTGGGCCGGGTCATAGTCGCGCACCATAAAGATGGCGGCGTGGGCGGCGGCCCCCACAATCAAGAATCCGCCAATCCACACATGGTGGGTAAATAGTGAAGTCACCGTGGCATAGTCGGTCGCCAAAAACGGGTAGGGCGGCATGGCATACATGTGTTGAGCCACAATAATGCTCAGGGATCCCAGCATGGCCAGGTTAATGGCTAACTGGGCATGCCAAGAGGTGGTCAACACCTCAAACAATCCCCGGTGCCCCACCGGCCCGATAAAGCTCAAAAATGGCAGCATCTTCGGGGTGCGGGCATCTTCCAGCATGACTTTGATGCTGTGGCCAATGCCCCAGTTGGTGCGGTACATGTGCCCCGCTACGATAAATAAGACGGCGATCGCCACGTGGTGATGGGCAATATCGGTCATCCACAGCCCCCCGGTCACCGGGTTCAGCCCTCCTTTAAAGGTGAGAAAGTCGGTATAGGCCGTCCAGTTCAGGGTGAAAAAAGGCTTTAATCCCTGAGCAAAGCTCGGGTATAAATCCGCAGTTAGACTCTTATTGAGAATAAATTCGTGGGGCAAGGGGATGTTCTCTAGAGAGACTCCCGCATCCAGCAGCCTGTTGGTCGGCACAGCCACATGAATCAGGTGCCCAGCCCAGCCTAGGGAGCCTAGCCCCAGCAGCCCCGCCAGGTGGTGGTTGAGCATCGACTGCACATTCTGAAACCACTCCAGCTTCGGGGCCCGCACATGGTAGTGGAACCAGCCCGCAAACAGCATCAGGGCGGCCATGACTAGGGCACCCATGGCTGTCCAAAACAGCTGAAACTCGTGGGTAAAACCTTCGCCCCGCCACATTTGAAACAGCCCAGACGTAATTTGAATACCCCGAAACCCGTCGCCCATGTCGGCGTTGAGCAGCTCTTGGCCAAAGATAGGCCAAACCACCTGGGCACTGGGCTTGATATGGATAGGATCGGCCATCCATGAGGAGAAGTTAGAAAACTTGGCTCCGTGAAAGTACATGCCGCTGAGCCACAGAAAGACCACCGCCAGATGACCAAAATGGGCGGAAAAAATCTTGCGCGAAATATCTTCTAGATCGCTGCTGTGGCTATCAAAATCGTGGGCATCGGCGTGGAGATTCCAAATCCAGGTGGTGGTTTGGGGCCCCCGCGCTAGGGTGCGATCAAAATGTCCCGGCTTGGCCCACGGTTCAAACGATGTCGGCACCGGATTTTGATCGACGACAACCCTAACCTGCTGTCTTTGTTCCGAAGGACTGGTTGTCATGAAAACACTCCTTTACTAAACAAAAAATCAGTCGGTCGCTAACGCCATCGGTGAAAAGAGGGGCGCTAACAAACCGGCATATTTCCAGGCGAGCAGGCCCGACCTGGGCTGTCACGGGGGACGTCATCTGTGTCTAAGCCAGTCTCAGAGACAGCTTCTAGCCAGAGGGGAAACGGCTCAGCAGGGCTACTTTTCATCGCCCGAATGCCGAGGTTGGCCTGGGTGGTGATGTCGGCCCAGGTGGGCACCATGGTCTTTTGCAGATAGCCCTCCGCAGACCAGCCCGAAAACCGATCAAACCCAAAGGCCGCCATATCGACCCCCAGCGCCGCCGACCAAATTCCCGCCACGGGAAAGGCCGCCAGAAAAAAGTGCAGCGATCGCGAATCTTTGAACCTGAGGCCTCGCCAGAGCAGCTTTTCCTGATTGGCTTGGGCATGGTCAAAGCTGTAGGTTTGTCTAGGTCTCTCGGCCCAAGCGGGTTTCTTCCACCCCGAGGGGCTATTCTCCCAAGGAGAGGCTTCGCCAACGCCCTGGCGAATGAGCGCCGAGGTCACCAAAGAACCATGGGCGGCACAGAGTAACGATCCGCCAAATACCCCAACCACCCCCAGCTGATGAAAGGGGTTCGCCAAGATATTGTGATCGGCTTGAAATTGCAGCATAAACGTGAACGTGCCCGAAATCCCCAGGGGCATGCCCGACGAGAAGCTCCCCTGACCAACGGGATAGATCAGCAGCACCGACACTGCTGCCGCCACCGGAGCCGTAAACGCCAGAGAAATCCAGGGCCGCATTCCCAGGCGATAGCTGAGCTCCCACTCCCGGTCTTGGTAGGCAATAATGCCAATCAGAAAATGCAGCACAATCAGCTGGTAAGGGCCACCATTGGCGAGCCACTCGTACAGCGAGGCTGCATCCCAAATTGGGTAAAAATGCAGCCCAATGGCGGCCGATGTCGGCACAACGGCCCCGGTGATCAGGTTATTGCCGTCTAGCAAAGCTCCAGAAATAGCTCGCCCGGTGCCGTCTAGGTCAACCGCTGGGGCCGCGATAAACGCCAGCACAAACACCACTGCCGCAGTGGCCATGGTGGGTATCATTAGTACCCCAAACCAGCCAATATAGATCCGGTTTTCGGTACTGGTAACCCATCGACAAAAGCGCTCCCAACGATTGACTTGCTCACCTCTTAACCGGGCATCTAATGCCTGATTAGACTCTGAGCCTTCAAGTTGGCTAGGGCGATTGATGGCAGTCGCTCTACCAATCTGTGTGATCATAGAAAATTCCTCTCTCGACCATAGGGAGCTGCCAAGTTGACAGCAGTTTGAGACGCACTACAGCAGGAATAGAGGTCATCTTGAAACCTCCTCAACTCGACCTGAGGCGAGGCATTTCTAGCATCACCCGGGAGTTAATTTATCGTTTGGCAATAGTTAATCGTCAACTAAAACTGACTAGAGCAGCCCTATACACAATGAGCTGGATGCGGCCAACCTAGACCATCGCAGTTGATGTCTACCGGACTTCTGCGAGTCTTGCTTAAACAGCAAACCCTCGCCAGAGTGGCTTGACTGGCCGTGCTCAATTAAGGTCTAACAATAGGAAAGAAAAATGAAAAACCCATGAAGGCAAAGATCTGCTTCAAGGAAAGTTACACTTCAAACCCTTACGGCACAAGGCATCTAGATCAACCTATGCCTGAGGTGAGGCCACCCAAGATCCCTCAGGG
>DAIPYU010000020.1:0-43568 GCA_036782635.1 Nodosilinea sp. CTOTU7353 | reverse complement strand
CTGGGTCTTACCGGATGTCGAGGGCTACCGTCTGGCCGAAAATCTGATTCACCCCCTGCGCCAGACCTATCCCCCCAGCGACTGGCTGCCTGACCTGGCCCCCCGACTAGCGGCTTGGCTCCAGGCTCCGGGGTCCTCCATCGAGGGCGTAGGGCCGTCGGCAGACGCGCTGATCGAAGTGATCAATCTGGCCGCCCAGGCCGAGCAATGGCCCATTGTGCTAGACCTGGCGGCAAGGTTGGATGCCCCCTTGTATCAGATCGGTCAGTGGGGCCGGTGGGAACAAGTCCTTCAGCTCCAATTACAGGCCGCGGAGGCCACGGGTAATCAGGTCGCCGCCGCCTTGGCCCTGCACCAGCTGGGGTCCAGAGCGCTCTGCTGGGGGGATGCCCTCACCGCCCACGATTATCTGCAACAGGCCCTGGCCCTCCGAGAGACCATGGGCGACAGACAGGGGGCAGACTGGACTCGGCACAACCTAGCTATCCTCTACGGCACCCTTGATTTAGATCCCGATCCGCCCCTAGAGGTTTGGGGCGTCTCTCCGACGGCCTCCCCATCCCCTGGCCGGGGGTTCCAGCGGGGCCGCTATGCTCTTTGGGGTGCGATCGCCGTTCCATTGCTAGGGGCGGGCATTATTGCTTGGCTGTTGCGCCCCACCCCCGCCCAGATAACGGTTACGCCTGAGGCGTTGCAGTTTCCCGATGCAGTGGTAAACACCCCGGTGAGCGCCACCCTGACCCTTGGCAATACCGGACGCCTGCCCCTCCAATTCAGCGCCAACGACTTTACCCTGGTGGGCGAGCACAGCTCTGACTATCGATTATCAGCGAATGGCTGTCTGGAGGTGTCTCCCTTACCCCCCGATCAGGACTGCACCGTCACTGTGGAATTTTTGCCCCAGGCGGTGGGCGATCGCAGTGCCCAACTGGTGTTGCAATATGCCCCCGATCGCCAACGGCAGATTTCCCTAGCGGGTGTTAGCCGTCCAGAACCCCAGCCTAGCCTCACGGTCGAGCCTGAATCCCTACAATTTGCTCCCCAGGACATCAGCACCACCAGCGCCGCCCAAACCCTTGAATTGCGCAATGGGGGAGACGCTCCATTCCGGTTCCAGCCCCAGGACTTTGCCCTGGAGGGGCCGCAGGGTCGAGAATTTGTCCTAGTGATAGAGGATTTCTGCGCCAATCTAGGGACTGACCCGTCCGGCCAACTTGTGATGGCACCAGGTGAGGAATGTACCCTATCCGTCACCTTTACCCCCCAGGGCGAGGGCGATCGCACCGCCACCCTGACCCTAACCAGCGATGCCCTCGACAGCCCCGTTCAGGTTGACTTAATCGGTGAGGGCCAGGGGGTGCCCAGGGTGACATTCACCCCAACAACCCTGCCCTTTTCTCCGCAGACGGTCGGTCAAGCCACGCTCTCTCAAACCATTGACGTGATCAGCAACGGCTCCAGTTCTCTAGTCATTGCCGACATTGCTCTCAACGGCCAACACCCCAGGGACTTTCAACTAGACGCGCAAACCTGTACCGGTCGCCCCCTCGACCCCCAAGAAACCTGCCAAATTACCATTAGCTTTAATCCCCAGGCCCAAGGCGATCGGCAAGCTCAACTAGAAATTCGTAGCAATGCCGCCAACTCTCCCCATGCTTTGGTGTTGGTGGGTCAAGGCAGAGCGGCTCCAATTCTCAGACCTAGTCCAACACCTGACCCGACACCCACATCTACGCCGACCCCTGACCCGATACCCACAGCCCGGTTAGTTGTGACACCAAATACCATGGACTTTAGATACGGTACTCCCGACCGGAACCCCCAAACTCTGCGCCTAGTCCATGAAGGTAATGGGCCACTGACTATTGGACGCATTACCCTAACGGGAAAAAATTCTGAGCTTTTTGTACTCAGCCATCAATGCGAAGGAGGGATACTCGCTGACTCTGGGGAGACCTGTTTAGTAGACGTACAATTTCTCCCTGCCGTGCCATATCCTCCCCTTACCCACGTCAGATCCTACGTCCCAGTCAGCTCCCAGATAGAAATTTACAGCGATAGCACTTCCAACCTGGTCACGGTTGAACTGCGGGGACTTTATTAACGTTAACGATGCTTACTTTTTTAGGATATTAGTCATATGAATACCTTCGACTCAAGCCAATCATCAATTTCCGCTAACATCACTGCTGGCGATATCTCAGGGCAAATTGTCGTTGGCCATCAAAATACCCTGAATCAGCGGATAGGCTCTTCCTCTGACACGACTGTTACCCCGGCAGAGTTAGAAGAATTGCGGCAGCAATTTCAGCAACTCAGGCAGCAAATTCAGGCTGCCGGGGCCGCCGACAAACAAGCCTCGGCCCTGGAACGGGTGGAGGAACTGGAGGCCGCCATCACCGCAGAAAAGCCCGATTTAACCACCATCCAGTACGTCAAAAACTGGTTTGGCAAACACCTGCCCAAGTTAGCCGGTGCCGTTACCGGCGTCATCATTCACCCCATTGTGGGCAAGCTGGTCGAAGCAGCGGGAGATATGGCTGCGACAGACTTTCGCGATCGCTTTTCTCCCTAAAACTTCCCATTACCTCTACAGCACAGATCACAATCTCACCAAAGCTGATTTTGATGATTGGAGGCAGGCACTTGTCAATAAACATCGCCTTCCTGGTTTCGCTCTGGAATTTAGGTAAGACGACAGCATGATTGGACAGGTTGACCCAGCACGGGGAGGTGGTGATTGCGGAGGGGGAAGGTGCGAGGAGCGATCGACCTGGTGATGCAGGTCCAGGGGGCGGAGTTCAAGCAGGCGGTGGAGTGGCTGTCGGGACGGGATTTATCCCGACAGCCTGCTCACGTTGCGACCCATGCCCGAACTGAAGAGCAAGAACCCAGGGTGTTGGAGTTGCCCGCCGCGAATGACCACCGCTGGGCGGGGGGGCGTGAGTATCTGTGCCCGCGAAGCCCTAGAACCCCTGTTGCAGTTGGCCAAAACCTGCTTCGACCAGGGGCAATCCGTCGCTGAGGTCTTGGAGGTACTGATGTCCGCATAGACTCGATAACTCTGTTGCTAAAAAAGTGGGCCCCTGGGCTGGGATATTGCTGCTCAAGGTCAGCCTTGCGCTCCGGGAGTTTTTTTAAATGCCTCTTGGGCCTCCGGATCGCCTTTGCAATGCCGGGGACGAGGCTCTTGCCGGAATTGCTCCAAGCGCTTGAGATAGTCCTATCCCCGCTGAGGTCAAACCTTCGTTACCCCAGTTAACTCAGCAATAACCTGAGCCACCTTTGGCCCACTCCAGACCCCGTCATCATCCGGGGGCGATTGCAAGCGAGCCTCCAGGTCTTCGAGCTGCTTGGGGGTGAGCAGGCTACGAGACTGCTGGGGCCGCTGGTCTTTGCGGCGATTGCGCAGGCCAGCCGCGCCATCACGGTTGTAGTCTCTCAAGACCGCTCGGGTATAGTCGTAGTGAAAACCCACAGCTTGAGCGGCATCGGTCGGCGTCGTGTCTGTGTGAACCAGCCACAGCAAATGCCAGCGTCGAGACTCGACTAGGTCTTGACTAGCGCGATAACGCGCTTTGAGCTCGTCGGCTGAAAAATGAGGTTCGAGAGGGAGGGGTCTAGGCATTCCCCAGCCCTACACTATTCCGGAGGTATACAAGTCGGACTTGGTATTATAAGTTCGAGATGCACTCGCCCGCCCCTGTATCTTCAGAATAGAAAATTCTCCAGCAAAAAGCCCCCTGTAGAACTACAGGGGGCTGCTTAGACTACGCAACTCAAGCGATCGCCATTGCTACGCTAAGTCGGTCTACTTGATAGCGACCTTACCACCAGCTTCTTCGATCTGCTTCTTGGCATCTTCAGCGTCGTCTTTGGTGACGGCTTCTTTGATGGCCTTAGGAGCAGATTCCACCAGTTCCTTGGCTTCCTTCAGACCCAGACCAGTCAGACCGCGCACCACTTTGAGAATGGCGATCTTCTTATCGGCGGGCACGTCTTCGAGCACGACGTCAAATTCGGTCTTCTCTTCCTCAGGCTCAGCCGCAGCAGCAGCGGGAGCAACACCGGGGGCCATCATAAAGCCGCCGCCAGCAGACGCAGAGGCGTCAACACCGAAGGCTTCTTCAATTTGTGTGACCAGCTCAGAAGCCTCAAGCAGAGACAGAGACTTCAACTGTTCGAGAATTTCATCAGTTTTTGCAGACATGGTTACCGGTTAACTCCTGGTAAAAAAACAATCAAACACAAACAAAACTATGATTAACGGGCCTAGGCCGCGTCTTTTTCGGAAACGGCCTTGATGGCACGGGCAAGCGATGCAGGCACCTCTTTGACACCCACCGCCAGTTTGGTCGGTACGGCATTGACGCCCACAGCAATCCGAGTCGGCATCGCCTTGATAGCACCGGCCAGACGCGCCATAAGCTGCTCTTTGGTGGGCAGCTCAGTGATGGCCTTGACCTGCGCTTCGGTTAAGGCCTGACCTTCCATGACACCGCCCCGTAGAACGGTTTTTTTGGTGTCTTTCTGAAAAGCCTGGTATTCCTTAATCGCCCCGCCAAAGTCTTCCTTAACCAGCACAAAAGCTGAGGAATCTTTGAGAAACTCGGTGATCGGCTGCCAGTTTTCATTGCCATCCACGGCGATTCGCATCAGCGTGTTTTTAGCAATTTTGCACTCGGCACCCTTGGGCCGTAGTCGGTTGCGCAGGTCGCTGATTTCAGCCACCGTCAGGCCTTTGTAATCAATCACAAAGGCCAGCTGCGCATCATCAAGCAGAGCCTGAATCTCGGCCACCAGTTCTTTCTTATCTGCTAGGGTTCTCCCCATATTGATCTCACCTCCTTTTAGTTGGGGTTAGGGAAACTTAATTACCCAATCCAGGTTTTAACTATGCCTATAACAATCGCCAAAAGCGTCCAAAAACAAACCCCGACAACCATGCCGGGGTAGACCAACAACCAGGAGTACTTAGCCGAGGGCCGCAGCACAGTGATTGTAACGTCAACCTCGGCAGGGTTTATCCAGCACTTAGCTGGCACCTGCTGTCTTTGGTCGTCTATGCAGTTGTGGGGGGGATTAGGTCGGCTGGGTCTCCTGGTTGGTCTGGGTAAAACTTGAGTTGCCTGACTAGTTACCTAACTAGGCCTCTTGGATAACATCACCTAACTTGAGGTCTCGCAGAGCGCTGACGTCAAGGCGGATGGATGGCCCCATGGTAGAGGCAATAGCCACGGTACGCCAGTAGCGCCCCTTAGCGCCAGAAGGCCGGTTGCGGTCAACACAGTCTTGCAGCGCTTTGAGGTTGACCAATAGGTCTTCAGCACTAAAGTCTGCCTTGCCAAACATAACATGGACGATGCCAGTCTTGTCGGCCCGGAACTCAAGCTTACCCGCTTTGAACTCGGTAATGGCCTTGGCCAGGTCAAAGGTTACGGTACCGCCTTTGGGGGAGGGCATCAGGCCCCGGGGGCCAAGTTGACGACCGAGCTTGGCCACCTGAGGCATGACATCAGGAGTGGCGATCAAGACGTCGAAGTCCATCATGCCTTGCTGAATCTCAGTAATGAGTTCTTCAGAACCGGCTAGGTCAGCTCCGGCGGCGGTGGCCTCGGCTACCTTCTCACCCTTAGCGATGACGGCAACTCGAATCGTTTGGCCAGTGCCCTTGGGCAAAATCACTGTGGTCCGCAGCTGCTGGTCAGTGTACTTGGGGTCAATGCCCAGACGGATGTGGGCCTCGGCCGACTCAGTAAACTTGGCGGTGGCAGTTTCTTTGAGCAGCTCTAGAGCTTCCAGCGGCTCGTAGAGGCGGTCTTCTACTTTGGCCTGGGCCTCTTTCAGGCGCTTAGATACTTTAACCATTGTGGTCTCCTTGGGGTCAAACGAAGCTCAGCCTCTTCCCCGTAATGTGAACAGTTAATCTGTAAGCAATCAAACGTAAACGATCAAAATGCGGTCTGCATACTAAGACCGAAGTACCGGAACCGAAGCTAGTCGGAGACGGTGACACCCATGTTGCGGGCGGTGCCCTCAACAATATTCATGGCCGCATCAATGTCGTTGGCATTGAGGTCGGGCATTTTGGTTTCGGCGATCTCTTTGAGCTGGGCGCGGGTGATAGAGCCAACTTTTTTAGTGCGAGGCTCGCCCGAACCTTTCTCAATACCCGCCGCTTTCTTGATCAGCACCGAAGCCGGTGGGGTTTTGAGGATGAAGGTAAAGCTGCGATCTTCGAAGACCGAAATCTCAACCGGCACCACTAAGCCAACTTTTTCTTGGGTGCGGGCGTTGTACTCTTTGCAAAACGCCATGATGTTTACCCCGTGCTGACCCAATGCCGGGCCAATGGGGGGAGCTGGGTTGGCTTTCCCTGCCGGGATCGCCAGCTTGATCATTGCTACAACTTTCTTGGCCATTAATTAACTCTCTTTTTGCACTTGATTAAATTCCAGCTCCACGGGAGTGTCACGCCCGAAGATAGAAAGCAGAGCTTTGAGCTTACTGCGCTCGGGGCTGACCTCCACCACCTCGCCTTCAAAGTCTTTGAAGGGGCCTGAGAGCACGGTGATTTTATCCCCAGGGGCCATGTCGATCTTGACCACGGGCTTTTGCTCTTCGGCACGCTTGAAGATGCGCTTGACTTCACTCATGCCGAGTGGCATCGGCTTAACGTGGCCACGACCGCGACCGTAGGCTCGTCGCTGCTCTGCACCAACAAAGTTGATCACGTGGGGGGTGTTTTTGACCACCGACCAGACTTCGTCATCCATGTACATGCGCACCAGCACGTAACCTGGAAAAATTTTCTCGTCAATGCTTTGACGACTGCCGTCTTTGCGCAGTTTGACCGCCGGAGTTTGGGGAATCTCAACCTGAAAGATGCGGTTGATCACATCCAGAGTACTAATGCGCTGCTCAAGGTTGAGCTTGACCCGCTTTTCGCAGCCAGAGGCAACCTGCACAGCATACCAGCGAGCTTTTTTCTGGTAAAATCTGGCGGCTTCGCCGTCGGCCACTTCAGCTTTGTCAGCCGAGGTATCTTCCGGAGAGTCGTTGTCCAGGTCGATATCCAGAGCCTCATCTGGGGCCTCATCTTCGTAGTTGAAGTCTTCTGATGTAAGCGCCATTAGAATACCTGCCCCGAAACCCACCCAAACAGCCGATCAACGAGATATATCAGCGTTGCAGATAGGCTAACCATGAGAATGACTGCAGCGGACTCGCTAATCAGCTGCTGCCGACTGGGCCAAACCACTTTACCCAGCTCTTCCTTTGTGCCCTGAAGGAAGGAGCCAACGCTAAAGCCTTCCTCAGTGGTGGCTTGGGCGCTTGCTGCCTTACTTTTAGACTCAATTGCTGCGTCTTTTTTAACCACTTGGCCTGGCTCCTGTTGGCGCTTTTCCGAATGAACTAACTGGAGGGGCTGAACTACCCGGCCTAACTTACCTGAGGAAACTCAGGCTCGGCGACAGGGTGCCCTAGCTTAACTCTCGAGTGCCGGGCAATGACAATATCTGACGGCTCAAAGCACCTGCGAGGCAGATGGTGAAAATCAGATACTGTCGCTGCCACAACTCAGCGCGCCCTGGAGGACTCGAACCCCCGACATCGGGTTTTGGAGACCCGCGTTCTACCAACTGAACTAAGGACGCATGGAGCTAGGCGCTCAGCACCATAACCCAGCTCAATCAATTCTAGTTGATTGGGCGATCAAAACGCTGCTTCAGACGGGTTGCTTTGCCCACGCGATCGCGCAGGTAGTAGAGCTTGGCTCGTCGAGCCTTACCCCGACGCAGCACCGTGATGCTGGCCACCTTGGGCGCGTGAAGCAGGAAGACCCGCTCAACACCTACCCCCTGGAAAATCTTTCGCACCGTGATGGAACGATTGATACCGCCGTTGCGCATGGCGATGACGGTGCCCTCGTAGGGCTGAATCCGCTCTTTACCACCCTCCTGAATACGCACGCCAACCCGGATGGTGTCGCCGACGTAAATAGTGGGGAGGTCAGTCTTTAAATGCTCCGCTTCAATTGAGCGGATGATTTCCTCTGCGTTCATAGGGCCTGCAAATGTGCACGGTCTACGATTATAGACTATGGAGGGGTTGCGTCAAAGTAAAAGTTGGGTTTTCCCATGGATTTTTCCATAGCCGATTTTTTGGGGAGTCTTTTATAGGGCCAGGCTGGGCGTTATGCAGCGGCCTTGGGCATAGTGAGTATAAGCAATTTTCCCTGTTTCCGTACCCGCTCAACTAGCCCCCGTTGCCCCGGTTATGTCTACTCTGCCTGCCACTTCACTGCCTGAAGGGAGCTGGCCCTCCCTTGATCAAAAGACGGCCCTGGCCCTCGAAGCGATCGCCACTCCGCTGTGGATTGTCGATCAGCAGCAGCGCTGGCGCTTTCTCAACCGCGCCTGTGGCCCGCTGCTGGGGGACGATCTGGCGGCCCTGGTGGGGCAGCGAGGAGTTGATCGGTTGCCTGCGGGCCTAGCACACGAGTTGACGGCGGCGGGGCAGCGGGCGATCGCCAGTGGTCAAGCCCAGAGTAATCCAATTGCGCTCACGGATACCACCGGGGAACTGCGGAGCCTGATCGCCACCACCCAGTCGTTTGGGGCCGCCGCCGGCGACCCGCTGCTGATGGTGACCCTACAAGATGTGACGCCACTGCAAGCGGTCGAGCAGAGGCTACGGCGCCAGTCGGAGCAGGAGCGGCTGCTGGGGGCGATCGCCCAGCACCTTTTACAATCGCTCAATTCTGAAGACCTGCTGCAAACCACGGTCAACGAGGTGCGACGCTTTTTGCGGATTGACCGAGTGCTGTTTTACAGCTTTGACCCCGACTACAACGGCGTGGTGGCTGAGTCGGCCAGCGGCAGTCTGGCGGCAAAGCGCGATCTAGCGCAAAGCGATCTGAGCTTTATTCCGGCGGATCTGATGCGCTACCGCCGGGGGGAAATGGAAGTCATTGACGACATTGCGACGGCGCACCTGCCTCCGGCCTACCGAGACAAGTTCAACCAAGCTCAGGTGAAGGCCTGCCTGATCATGCCGATTGTGCAGGGGGATGCCCTCTACGGCCTGGTGTGCGCCCTCAACTGTAGCGGCCCTCGCCCCTGGGCCGCCTGGGAGATTGAAACGCTGCGGGAGGTATCCACTCAGGTGGGTGGGGCAATCAAGCAGGCGCGCCTCTACCATCAGGTGCAGCAGCTGAATACCGATCTGGAGCAGCAGGTGACCCAGCGCACCGAGGAGCTGCAAACCGCCCTGGAGTTTGAGGCCACCCTGAAGCGAATTACCGACCGGGTGCGCGACAGCCTAGATGTAAATCAGATTATGCTGACGGCGGTCAAAGAGCTGACTGAGGCCCTGGAGGTGAAGGGGTCGAACACGTCGCTCTACGACCTGGAGCAGGGCACCTCGACGATTTACTACGAGTACAACAGCTCTAGCCCCTCGTACCAGGGGCGGGTGGCCCAGATGGAGGCCTTCCCGGAGGTGTACCACCAGCTGCTGGACGGGCAGTTCTTTCAGTTTTGTTCGGTGGAGCCAAATCCGGTGCGCGGCTATGTGGCGATGCTGGCCTGCCCGGTGGTGGATGACCGGGGGGTGCTGGGCGACCTATGGCTGATCAACGATCGCGACTACGGCTTTAACGACATTGAGATTCGCCTGGTGCAGCAGGTGGCCAACCAATGTGCGATCGCCATTCGCCAGGCCCGGCTCTACCAGGCGGCCCAGTCGCAGGTAGCGGAGCTAGAGCGGCTCAACACCCTCAAAGACGACTTTCTCAGCACGGTTTCCCATGAGCTACGCACGCCTGTCACCAGCATGCGGGTGGCTTTGCAGCTGCTGGGGGTGACGCTGAACCAAGAGTTTGACCTCACCGCCGACCTGAGCAAACCCAAGGCCGAACGGACTCGCATTGGCCGCTACTACGGCATTTTGCAGGAGGAGTGCGAGCGCGAAATCAGCCTGATTAACGATCTGCTCGACTTGCAGCGGCTTGATGTGGGCAACCACCCCATGCAGCCCGAGCCGATCTTGCTCGACACCTGGCTAACCGGGTGGATTGACAGCTTTGTCACCCGGGCCAAGAGCCGCGACCAAACCCTGAGCCTAGAGGTGGCTCCGGCCCTGCCCGTCGTGCACAGCGATCTGGCTAGTTTAGAGCGGGTGCTGGCCGAATTGCTCAACAACGCCTGTAAGTACACCCCGCCCGGTGAGTCGATCACCCTCGCCGTATCGGCCAGTGTCGCTGCCGCCGGGGAACAGGTGTGCCTGGCGATCACCAACACCGGGGTGATGATTCCCCCGAAGGAGAGAACCCGCATTTTTGACAAGTTTTATCGGGTGCCCAGCGCCGACCCCTGGAAACAGGGGGGCACGGGGCTGGGCCTGGCCCTGGTGAAAAAGCTGGTGCTGCACCTGGGCGGCGACGTTGAGGTGACTAGCGACCCCAACCACACCTGTTTTGCCGTCACCTTGCCGACCCAGCCGACCTGACCCGATACGCCCTGACCCGATAGGATAAGAGTAGGTCTTCTTATCAAAGGGTGAGGCTATGGACAGCGCGGCGAACGAAGCTCCGGCAGTTTATTCGGGGCAGTTTGGCGAGTACACCATTAACCAAGGCGATCGCCGGGGGGTGGTGCTCTACCGGGCTGGCCTTGGGGCGGCGGCGATCGCCTTTGGGCTGGGCAGTGCGATCGCGCTTTTCTCTACCCAAAACTCCACCCTGGTGGAGGTCATCAGCCCGCTCTACACAGTATTTTGGCTAGGGCTGGGGCTAAGTCTGGCCACCATACATATTTATTTAGTGCCGCTGCACCGGCTGTTGCAGGTGTTTTGGCTGGTGGGTGGGGTGGCGACATTGGCTCTCTCCCACGGCATTGATGGGCCGATGGCGCAGACGGTGATAGAACAGCCCCAGGTGCTGTGGGGGGTAGGCTTTACCTTTGTCGCTCTGACCGGCATTTTCTTCAAAGAGGCATTTTGCTTTAACCGTCTGGAGACCAAGCTGCTGACGCCGCTGGTGCCGCTGCTGCTGCTGGGGCATCTGTTTGGCTGGCTCCCCCTGGGGGCAAAACAGATTTTGCTGGGGGCCTGGGCGCTGCTGTTTTTGGTGTTTGCCCTGCGCAAGGCGGTGCAGCCGATTGTGCCCGACATTGGCGACAAGTCGGTGTTTGAATACCTCAAGGGGCAGCGCACCGCCGAGGGATAGGCTGCTCCTGCGGCCCAGCTCCAGAAGCCCAAGACCTTTGTAACGTTGCCTTAGGGTTGCTTAACCCCCACGCTGCCGCATTTATACTGAACTTATACTGAGAACAGCCTACTGAAAACAGCCTGGCCGGTTTGCTGCGAGTCAATGTGAGCTGGTGGGCTGGCCCAGGGTCATCGTCCTGAATTTCATCCCTACGACCCAACGGAGCACCATGAGCAATGCCCCTACAGTGGCAAAATCTTTGCCCCCGCCCCCCGATCGCCCAGACGCATCTACAGAACCCTTGAACAGTCAATCTTGGAGCACTGACCCCTGGGCTAAGGCGCTGTTTACCTTTAGCCACAAGGTTGAAACTAAGCCCAGGTCTCGCCAGCATAAGCTCCCTCAGCGGACCACAGGCACCGGGGCCTTAAGGAATGCTGAGTCGACGACCTACGCCTACTCGCTGGCAGATACGGCCCCGCAGTTGGCCAACCCGATGGAGCCGCTGCGCGATCGTGATCGCGCAGCCCTGAGAGGCTTCTTTGCCCACGACCAGATGGCCGCCATTGAGGCGGATATTCTCCACCGGCTCAGCTATCTGGTGCCCGAACCCCCCTGGGAAGTGGAACCCTACGAGTTTTTGCGGGAGTTTTTGTAGGCTCAGGCTGGAGCAAGTTGACGGGGGCCAGGGGCCTAGGGGCAGGGTCTAAGGTTCACGGTTTACGGCGGGCTTTGAACCGCAAACCGCAAACCGTAAACCCTCCCCCCCAGCCGATCATTTTTAGCTTGGCAATCTACTAGCGGCTGGTGAGATGGTCTAGCATCAAGACAGATTTTGCCGTCTGGTTCTCTTCGCCCTGCGCAGCTTTTCTCCCATGCCTGCTCTTCCCGGTTCTAAGACGCCCTTTTGGCGACGTGCGCCCAAGTTGATTTTGCGCCCGCTGGAGTATTTTGAAGACAACTACCGCCGCTATGGAGCCGTGTTTAAAGTCGGGGAAGGGTCGCCGCCGTCGATCTACGTGGCTGACCCGGCGGTAATTCAGGGCATTTTTCAGGCCGACAGCGCTCACTTTCACATTCCTCCCCAGAGTATGGGCAGCGGGCTGACTTTTATGCTGGGTGACAACTCGCTGCTGTTAATCGATGGCGATCGCCACCGCCGCCACCGAAAACTGCTGATGCCGCCGTTTCATGGCGATCGCATGCGGGCCTACGGCGACACCATCTGCACCCTGAGCGAGCAGGTGATGGCAGGCTGGCAGCCGGGCAGCGCCTTTGATGTGCGGGCTGCCATGCAGGAAATCACCCTACGGGTGATTCTCAAGGCGGTGTTTGGGCTGGGGGAGGGCGATCGCTACGAGCGGCTGCGGCTGTTGCTCAGCACCCTGCTAGAGGGGTTGGGCGTGCCCCTGAGCGCTTTTTTCATCTTCTTTCCGGGGCTGCAAAAGGACTGGGGGCCGCTCAGCCCCTGGGGCAAGTTTGTGCGCCTCAAGGCCGAAATTGACGCGTTGATCTACGCGGAAATTGAGGAGCGGCGACTCCCGACGGGATCGCTAGGCGAATCGCAGCCCCAGCCTGATCGCACCGACATTCTCTCGCTGATGATGGCGGCCCGCGATGACCAGGGCCAGCCCCTCAGCGATGGCGAGCTCCATGACGAGCTGATGACCTTGCTGATTGCCGGCCACGAGACCACCGCCTCGGCCCTGACCTGGGCACTGTACTGGGTGCACTGGCTGCCCGAGGTGGGCAACCAGCTCCGTCAAGAACTCGACAGCCTGGGGGCAGACCCAGACCCCCTGGCCTACGCCAGCCTGCCCTACCTAAATGCCCTTTGCCAGGAGACCCTGCGGATATACCCGGTGGCACCCACCACAGGCATTCGTATTCTCAGCCAGCCCTTGACCGTCGCGGGTTACGAGTTCCCCGCCGAGGCGGCGCTGTTTCTCAATATCTACCTGGTGCACCACCGGGAGGATCTGTACCCTGACCCCCATACCTTTCGACCCGAGCGGTTTTTAGAGCGGCAGTACTCGCCCTACGAGTACTTTCCCTTTGGCGGCGGGCATCGCAGCTGCATTGGCTCGGCCTTTGCCCTGATGGAAATGAAGCTGGTGCTGGCCACGGTGCTGCGCCAGTGGAACCTGCAACTGCCCAACCGCAGCCAAAAGCCCCTGCGCCCTGTGCGGCGCGGGCTCACCCTGGCCCCGCCGGGCAGCCTGCGATTAATCCCCGTAGGCCAGCGAGTGCCGCTGCCCCAGGCGCTACCGCTGGGTTAAAACCGCATCCACCGGGGCCACCCCCCCCTGGTCGAGAATCTGGGGAATCAGATCTTCGCGGCGCACCGCCATCAAGTGAACGCCCTGGCACACCTGGCGGGCCGCCTGCACCTGCTCGGCGGCGATCTGCACCCCCTCTTGTAGGGGGTCACTGGCGGCGGCCAGGCGATCAACAATCGCCTGGGGAATGTGGGCACCGGGCACGTTGCGGTTGATGAAATTGGCGTTTTTGGCCGACTTGAGCAAGAAAATGCCAGCCAGAACTGGGCGGTTGTAGTCAGCGGCGACCTGATCCATAAACTTGGCCAGGCGGTCAAAGTCGGTGATCAGCTGGCTCTGAAAAAACTGCGCCCCGGCCTTGACCTTGGCCTCAAACCGCCGCTGCAACCCCGACCAGCTGGGCGACTGCGGGTCGATGGCCGCCCCGGCAAATAGATCGAGGGCACCGTCGGTGAGGCACTTGTCGTGGCTGTCGACCCCGCCGTTGAGCTGGCCCAACAGCTTCAGCAGCCGCACTGACTCTAGATCAAACACCGCCCGCGCTTCGGGATGGTCGCCCGCCTTGACCGGGTCGCCCGTGAGGGCCAGGATATTGCGCAAACCCAGGGCGTGGGCACCCATCAGGTCGGCCTGGAGGGCAATGCGGTTGCGATCGCGGCAGGCCACCTGACACACCGCCTCTACCCCCTGCTGTTGCAGCAGCACCGCCGCCGCCCACGACGACATCCGCATCACCGCGCGGCTGCCGTCGGTGATATTGACGGCATGAACCCGACCATTGAGCAGCTGCCCCATGGCCAGCATGTGCTCGGGGTTGCCCCCCTTGGGCGGCATCACCTCGGCGGTAACTAAAAACTCACCAGCTTTCGCCGCCGTGCGCAGCCGATAACCCAACGGTGCAGAAGCCAAAAACATCCTCCTAGGCATCCCAAAACTGGGGACTTGTAGCATTAATTAAAGGTGATCGAAGATCGGGGTAGTGGCCTAGTATATCTCGGTCACTCCAGGCTCGGTCGCTACAGGGGCATGGCGTAGCCCAGGGCTGTTTTTACCCGATCTAGGGTTTGGTTGGCTATGGCGCGGGCCTTTTCGCCACCGGTCTTGAGTACAGTCTCTAGATAAGTGCGATCGCCCATCAGCTCGGTATAACGCGCCTGAATGGGGGCCAGAGCCGCCACCGCCGTCTCCGCTAGCAGGGGCTTAAACTGCCCCCAGCCCATCTCTCGGCACTCTGCCGCCACCGCCGCCTTGGTTTGCCCCGACAGCAGCGTGTAGAGAGTCAGCAGGTTGTTGCACTCGGGTCGAGCCGGATCGTCAAACCATAGCCCCCGCTCGGGGTCGGTTTTGGCCCGCTTGAACTTTTTGAGAATCACCTCCGGCGGGTCGGTGAGGTCAATGCGGCTTTGCTCAGAGGGGTCTGACTTTGACATTTTTTTACTGCCGTCGGTCAGGCTCATCACCCTGGCCCCCTCAGCGCGAATCATCGGTTCCGGTACCTTCAGTACCGGGTGCTCTTCGCTGCCAAACTGAAAGTTGAGCCGGGCGGCAATGTCGCGGGTCAGCTCCAGGTGCTGTTTTTGGTCTTCGCCCACGGGCACCAGGTCAGGCTCATAGAGCAAGATATCCGCCGATTGCAGCACTGGATAGTCAAGCAGGCCAATGCTGACGTTTTCGCCCTGCTTAACCGCCTTTTCTTTGAACTGAATCATCCGCTCTAGCCAGTTGAGCGGCGTGATGCAGTTAAATAGCCAGGCCAGCTCGGCGTGGGCCGACACGTGGGACTGCACAAAAATAGTTGCCCTTTCGGGGTCAATGCCGCAGGCAATGTAGGTAGCCGCCACCTTGTAGGTGTCTTCGGCCAGGCGCTTGGGGTCGTGGGGCACAGTGATGGCGTGCAGGTCGGCCATGAAAAGAAAGGCGTCGTATTCTTCTTGCAGGTCAACCCAGTTGCGAATCGCCCCCAGATAGTTGCCTAGGTGCAGGTTGCCCGTTGGCTGAATGCCGGAAAGAATGCGCTGTTTGGCCATAGGTCGAAGAGAATATGCGGCTAGGTAAATGGGGTGGTGTAGAGCCAGCAAAGCACAGCCCCTTACGAATCTACCCTAATCTCTGCCCGCCGCAGTAGCCAGAAATCAGCCTCCGCAGAGACTTTTATTGTCGATACGGGTTTAATTGTTTAGATTTATAACAACAACCCACAGAGTATTTCCCCCAATGAGCCTCTGCCCTGACCTATCTACCCGTCTGCAAGACGCCATTAACCTGGCCCAGCAGGTGCAACAGCATCCCGAAGCCAATCACTCGTTTCAGGCGGTGCTGGCCGATCTCAAGGCCGAAAGCCCCCTGGCGGCTAACCTGCTAGAGCAGCTTTGGCGCGAGTACATTGGCACCAAGCGCTCTTCGGTCTTTTGGGAGCAGCTGTCTGAGGTGGAGAAAAATCTGTCTGATCGCATGAGCGAGAGTCACATTCAGCTCAAACAAAACTACCTGCGCCTGATGCAGGAGCAATAGGCCCAGAGTAGGCCTAGAACGGTTAGGACATTCTGCATACCCCTGGCGCGATGGCCATTGCTACAACCTAGGTTTGTGCACCGGCGCATTGTCGTCTGTCACACCGCCAAGAACTCCTGGATGACGTCGTTGGTGAGTTCGCTGGTGGGGCCATTGGCGACAATGGTGCCCCGCTGCATGGCGTAGTAGTAGTCGGCTTGCCGGACAAAGTGTAGATGCTGCTCCACCAGCAGTACCGAAATGCCGGTGGTGCGGACGATTTTCTTCACCGCCGCCTCAATGTCGAGAATAATCGACGGCTGAATGCCCTCGGTAGGTTCGTCGAGCACCAGCAGCTTGGGCTGGCCCATGATGGCGCGGGCGATTGCCAGCTGCTGCTGTTGCCCCCCGCTGAGGTCACCCCCCATGCGATCAAGCATGGTCTTGAGCACGGGGAACAGCTCGTAGATTTCCTCCGGCACTTCTTTTTTTGCCTTGCCCCGATTGCCCAGGGCCTCCTGGCCAATCAGCAAATTCTCCCGCACCGTCAGCCGGGGAATCACCTCGCGACCCTGGGGCACGTAGCCAATGCCCAGGCGTGCCCGGCGATCAGGGGACAGGCTATTCACCACCTGGCCCTCAAAGCGAATTTCGCCCGTGCGGGGTCGCAGCACCCCCATAATATTTTTCAGCATGGTGGTTTTGCCCACGCCGTTGCGGCCGATGAGGCAGACCATCTGCCCCTTGGGAATAGTCATCGCCACATCGCGCAGAATATGGCTCTCGCCGTAGTAAAAGTTTAGCCCCGAGATATCGATCATGGGGGCGGTGGCGGGGTCTTGCAAAGCGGGAGTTGGGAGGGTGGTGGTCATGGGGGTAGGGGAGTGGATGGGTAGGGGAGTGGATGGGTAGGAGAGTGGGCGAGTGGATGGGTAGGAGAGTCGATGACGGGGTAAATAGTAAACTGACTCATCCACCCATCCACCCATCCATCCATCTACCCTCTAGCGGCCAGTTCTTCCAGGGCGGCAGCTTCAAGGCGGCTGACTGTTTCTGACGGTAGGCCCAGCAGGTTCAGCAGTTTTTGGTAGACCACCGCCTCGCTTTGGTTGATCTGGTTTGAGCTGATCACCTCATAGCTGAGCATCAGGGCTGCTTCACGCTGGGCCGGGGTGTTGAGCTGGGGCACTAGGTCTTCTAGCGGAATCTCGGTGGCCAGTAGGGTTTTAAGGTCGTCGCGTAGCTCGGCCTGCTCTTCGGGGGCGTGGGCAAACTTGCGGCTGAGGCGGTCTAAGATCACCTCCTGCTGCACTTCGGCGAAGTTGTCGTCGGCCCAGGCCATAGTGGCGGCGATGCGCAGCAGCAGCATTTGTTCGGGGGTGAGGCTGGTCTCTTTGCCCAGGTAGACCTCGATCACCTTGGGGTCGGTCTGCACCTGGTCCATGGTGCCCTCAAACAGCACGCTGCCCTGGTGCAGCACCGTGACCTGGCGGGCAATCTGGCGGACAAACTCCATGTCGTGCTCGATCACCACGATGGAGTGGCTCTCGGCCAGCGACATCAGCAGCTTGCCGGTCTGCTCGGTTTCTTCGTCGGTGAGGCCCGCCACGGGTTCATCCACCAGCAGCAGGTCGGGCGACTGGGCCACTAGCATGCCGATCTCCAGCCACTGCTTTTCGCCGTGGGAGAGCAGCGCGGCGGGAATATCGGCTTTGTGGTCAAGGCCAATGGTTTCGAGCAGACCGCCCACGGTGCGCTTTTCGGCGGTTGGCGCTTTTTTAAACAGGGTCGAGAAGACGTTTTTTTTGCGGTTGCAGGAGAGGTCGAGGTTTTCGCGGGGGGTGAGGTTGAGGTAGACGCGGGGAGTCTGGAACTTGCGGCCAATGCCCAGGCGCGAGATCTCGTGTTCTTTGTATTTGCGCAGGTCTTGACCTTTAAAGTAGGCCGCGCCCTCAGTGGGCTTGGTCTTGCCGCTGATCACGTCTAAGAAGGTGGTTTTGCCCGCGCCGTTGGGGCCGATGATCACCCGCAGCTCGCCCTCATCCATGCTGAAGTTGAGGTTGTTGATGGCCTTAAAGCCATCAAAGCTGACGGTGACGTCTTTGATCTCTAGAACTTTGGTGCTCATGGGTGAATGGATGGGTAGGGTGGGCACTGCCCACCATGGAATGGTGGGTCTATTCGGAGTTTGCGCTGGGCTGTGTTAATTGGCAGGGGTGGGTGGTGGGCAATGCCCACCCTACGGTAGATCGGTTTTTGAACGGAGACAGATTGAGAGGGGATGGTGCATTGCTGCGCTAATCAACCCTACGGGTATCGGTAGGGTGGGCACTGCCCACCATTACAACAGCGCAATGACAGAGGATTTTGTGGAATAGATAGGTGCGGGTGCCCAGGTTCAATGGTGGGCATTGCCCACCCTACTTTTCAGCAAATTCAGGGGTTTCAGCCAGAGGGGTAACGTCGGCTTCGGCGCTGTCGTCGAGGTAGGGCAGATCCTTGGGGGCCAAACCCAAGGCCGAGCTGACGGTATAGCCAAAGATGCGGCGACCCCAGCCGATGATGCCGTCGGGCAACGCCGTCACCACAATCAAGAACAACGCCCCCTGGAAGAACAGCCACACGTCGGGGAAGCGCTCGCTGAGTAGGCTGCGGGCCATGTTGACCAGCACCGCGCCCAGCACTGCGCCCACCAGGGTGGCCCGCCCGCCCACAGCAACCCAAATCACCATCTCAATGGAGAAGGCAATGTCCATCGCCTGGGGCGAGATGATGCCTGACTGCACGGTAAAGAGGGCACCGGCAATACCGGCGATCGCACCCGAGACCGCAAACACCAGCACCTTGAAGGCGGTGGGGTCGTAGCCCGAAAACCGCACCCGGTTTTCGTCGTCGCGAATGGCCACCAACATGCGGCCAAAGCGCCCGCTGGTCAGCCAGCGGCAGAGAGCATACATAGCGATCAGGGCGACCACCGTGGCGATGTAGAAAAACATCCGCATTTCGCCTGAGCCGACCCGCTGCCCCAAAAAAGTAGCAGTGGAGGTGGTAAGGCCGTTGGTGCCGTTGATCAACTTTTGCTGACCGTTAAAAAAGTTAAAAAACACCACCAGAGCGGCCTGGGTCAAGATGGAAAAATAGACCCCGCGAATGCGGTTGCGAAATACCAGATAGCCCAGCAACCCCGCCACGATCGCCGGAATCAGAAAAATGGCCAGTAGCGTAAACGGAAACGAGTTAAACGGCTGCCAAAACCAGGGCAGCTCAGTCACGCCGTAAAGGCCAAAAAAGTCGGGAATCTGTCCCTCAGGCAGACTGCCGAGCTGGAGGTACATGGCAAAGGCATAGCCGCCTAGGGCAAAGAAAATGCCGTGGCCGAGGCTCAGCAGCCCGGTGAAACCCCAGATTAAATCGATGCCCAGGGCCACAATTGCCAGGGCCAAAAACCGCCCCAGCAAATTTAGCCGAAAGGGGGTCAAAAACAGCGGCAAGATCAGAATCAAGATGGCGGCAATGGCTGCGATCGCGATCGCCTCGATTACAAACTTGCGCTTTTGGCTGGCCTGGGCCGCGCGGCGCGGCTGAGTTGTTACGTTCACAGTCATAACCCTATAGCTCCACCGAACGCCCCTTCGGCGGGAACAGCCCGGCGGGCCGCACCTGCAAGAAGGCAATAATCAACGCAAACACCATCACCTTGGCCATACTCGTGGTGGCAAAAAAGGTAAAGAAATCAATTACAGGCTGAAAGAACGCCGTCGGCGGAAACATCAGGGCCAGGGTGCCAGATCCCACCAAGTAGGTAACAATCCCGATCACTAGCGCCGCCACAATGCTGCCAACCAGCTTGCCGACCCCGCCCACCACCACCACCATAAAGGCATCCACAATGTAGTTGCCCCCCAGGTTGGGGCCGACCGAGCCCAGCAGCGTCACCGCACAACCCGCTATGCCCGCTAACCCCGACCCCAGAGCAAAGGTGATCGCATCTACCTGCCCAGTCGGAATGCCCAAACAAGCGCTCATGCCCCGGTTTTGAGTCACTGAGCGGATGCGCAACCCCCAGGCCGTACCGTTGAGGAACCAGTACACCGCTACCAGGCAGAGCACGGTGAGCACAATAATAAACAGCCGTGCCGAGGGAAATTGCAGCGAATTCCCCAGCGTTACCCCGCCCCGCAGCCAGCTCGGCGGGGTCACATCTACGTTGCGGGTGCTAAACCAGGGGCGGCTAAAGGCGGCGCTGGTGGCGTTGCCAATGAGTACCCAGGCCAGCACCGAAATGGCCGCTGACAGCCCCAAAAACACCGGGTTAGCCCACTGGCCAATGCGATCCCAATCAGTGTAGCGAGTCAGGACTAAACGACCGATCAAAAATAGTGCCGCAAAGATGACCAGGCCAATCACCATGGGCAAGCTGACACTGCGAATGAACTGAATTAAAATCAGGCTTACCCCCCAGGTGGCCAGCAGAGTCTCCAGGGGACGCCCGTAGAGGTAGCGAATCACCGTGCGCTCGAGCAGCAATCCCAGCAGCGCCGCCACCAAAAATGCCAGCGGTAGGGCCGCAAAAATATAGAGGTCGAGAGCCACCCCGCCCATGCCCTTAGCCACATTTTGCACCACAAAGGTGGTGTAGGCCCCAAACATCATTAATTCACCGTGGGCCAAATTAATGACCCCCATCAAGCCAAATACAATGGCCAAACCCAAAGCCACAATTAACAGCACCGCACCAATGCTAATGCCGTTAAATAGGCCGCCAATCAAGCCTTCTAACACAGCTTTTCCCGTTTAAGAACAACTTTCTACAGGCAGAAACCCACTCATCTTGCCGATAGGCTGAGAACCAAATTCAGTGGGGATTCTAAAGTTAATCCACCCTGAAAATGTTCATTGCCAACCAGGCTTTAACCCACCCAACAACAGTCGACCAAGTTGACGAAATATAGCTTTATTGGGGAATAGCTAGAATTCATCACCTTCTCTAGACAGGCAAGCTGCCTGCCCTACCGACATAAATCCATTCAGACGCATATACAGAGAGCGAGGATGCAGCTAGCTGCATCCTCGCCAAGCTGCCCTGCGGCAGCATTTTCTAATCGGCTACAGATTCAGCCTAGATCTCGTACTTTTCACCCTTGGCAGGATCAGACCAGTCGCAACCAAAGCCAATTGTTTCAGGCACAAACTGGTTCCAGGGCTGAGGGTCGATAGGGCCATCGGTCTCCCAGACAATGTCGAACATGCCATCATCCATGATTTCTCCAATCCGCACGGTCTTAGACAGGTGGTGGTTGGTGTTCATGGTGACGGGGCCTTCCGGAGCCGCCATGCTTTGGCCGTAGGCCGCCGACCGTACTTCCGGAATATCGAAGGTGCCGGCCGCTTCTACTGCTTGTTTCCACAGATAGACCATGATGTAGGCCGCTTCCATGGGGTCGTTGGTAACGCGATCATCACCAAACTCAGCCTTGAAGTCAGCCACCCACTTGTCGTTTTCGGGGGTATCTACGGTCTGGAAGTAGTTCCAGGAAGCCAGGTGGCCCACGAGGAACTCGTTGCCGATTTGGCGTACTTCTTCTTCGGCCACGCTCACCGACATCACGGGATACTGGTCTGGCCCCATGCCAGCGCCCTGGAGCTGCTTAAAGAAAGCAACGTTGCTGTCGCCGTTGAGGCTGTTGAAAATCACGCCGCCGTTGGGCAGAGCCGCCCGAATCCGAGTGATGATCGGGGTGACTTCGGTGTTACCCAGGGGCAGGTAGTCTTCACCCACGGTGTTGCCACCCTTAGCCGCCAGCTGCTCTTTGATGATGGTGTTGGCGGTGCGGGGAAATACGTAGTCAGAGCCGACTAGGAAGAAATCGGTGCCCTTGTTTTCGAGCAGCCAGTCCACCGCAGGCTCAATCTGCTGGTTGGGAGCTGCCCCAGTGTAGAAGATGTTCTGGGAGCACTCTTGGCCCTCATACTGCACGGGATACCACAACATGTGGCCTTTAGACTCAAACACAGGCAGCACGGCTTTGCGGCTGGCCGAAGTCCAGCAGCCAAAGACTACAGCCACCTGGTCTTGGTCGATCAGTTTTTCAGCTTTTTCAGCAAAGGTGGGCCAGTCAGAGGCTCCGTCTTCGGTTACGGCTTCGATCTGCCGACCTAAAACGCCACCCGCTTCGTTGATTTCTTTGATAGCTAGCATTTCAGCGTCAACCACGGTGGTTTCGCTAATAGCCATAGTGCCGCTGAGGGAATGCAGAATGCCAACTTTGATGGCCTCTCCGTCGCCTGCTGCTGCATCGCTACCAGCAGCCCCTGAATCGGCCGTATCGGTAGTGGTAGTAGTGCCACAGGCTTTTAGCAGCATAGAGGTGCCTAGGGTCGCAGACCCGTACACCAAAAACTTACGTCGATTAAACCGAGTTACCATTCAACCTCGCTCCTGACTCATTGATGGAAAGAATTTTAAACCGAAAATGCACGTAGACCGTCAGAGTGGATATTAGGGGGTGTGATTGGCGGCAAATGTAGCGTAGGACACAAAAATACTCAACTTTTTTGTAACATTCCTTAGATTGCGGCGAGCCTGGCATCACTCCCCGGATAGATTTTGGTGAATTCCTGCGATCGCTAAACGAGGGAGGCCGGATGTTCTGCCGTTGCGTGGTATCGAATGAAGTCGATCACCGTAGCCAAGCCCGCCTGGGTTTTGAGGTTGGTGAAGCCAAAGGGGCGATCGCCCCGCATTTTCTTAGCATCGCGCTCCATCACTTCCAGGCTGGCCCCCACCATGGGAGCTAGGTCAATTTTATTAATCACCAAAAAATCTGACTTGGTGATCCCCGGCCCGCCCTTGCGGGGAATTTTGTCTCCGGCGGCGACGTCGATCACATAGATTGTCAAGTCCACTAGCTCTGGGCTAAAGGTGCTGGCCAGGTTGTCGCCGCCGCTCTCGACAAAGACCAAATCCAAAGGATTAAATCTTGCCTCCAGGTCTTCGATCGCCACCAGGTTCATCGAGGCATCTTCACGGATGGCGGTGTGGGGGCAGCCGCCGGTCTCGACCCCAACGATGCGATCGGGGCTGAGGGCCTGGCTGCGCACTAAGAACTGGGCATCTTCTTGGGTGTAGATGTCGTTGGTGACCACGGCTAGGGAGTAGCGATCGCGCAATGCCTTGCACAGACAATCCACCAGGGCCGTCTTGCCCGACCCCACCGGGCCAGCCACACCAATGCGAAAGGGAGTTGTCATCTGGGTTCAATCCAACATCAGGATGTTCGATATCTTACACCCCAGCCAAAAACCCCAGGGATTTTGAACATCCCTGGGGGCTGGATGCAGCCAAACTATAGCGATGGCCATAGCGCTTAAAACACCCTCAAAATGGTACTAGTGCTCTAGTGGCATAATTAAGACTATGCTGACTTACAAAGGATGCTCTCCTATGGTCGAGCCTACAGGACTCATCTCTGATCGCATCATCTACCCCGATTCTGATGGGCAGCTGATGACCGAAAGTGATGCCACCCGCGATTACCTGATCTATGGCGTCGAGGTGCTGCGGCTGTACTTCAAGAGTCGCCCCAACGTTTACGTCTCGGGCAACCTGTTCATCTACTACGAAGAAGGTAATCCCAAAGCGTCAGTTTCTCCCGACGTATTTGTCATTTTTGGGGTCAGCAACCGCCAGCGCCGCAGCTACAAAGCCTGGCAAGAAGATGGCAAACTGCCAAGTTTCGTTTTAGAAATCACTTCCCGCACCACCAAACGACAGGATGAAGACGAAAAACCGCGACTTTATGCCAGCCTGGGCGTTGAGGAATACTTTCAGTACGACCCCACCGCCGACTATCTCAACCCCCAACTGCGCGGTTCTCAGCTGGTAAACGGTGCCTATCAACCCCTCTGCTTATCCACCACACCCGAGGGTATTCCCTTTATTCACAGCCGTGTGCTGGGGCTAGATTTACAGTTGCACCCTCCCTACGCAGGGCTTGGGATTGCGCCCTTATCCAAAGCCCTGCGGTTCTACGATCCCACCACCGGTACTAAGCTCCTCAACCGAGATGAGGTGGAGCAATTACGCCAGGCCCTAGAACAGGAGAATGAGCTGATGCAGCAGGAGCGAGATACGGCCCAACAGCGGGCAGCAGCCCTAGCGGCTCGCCTGCGAGACCTGGGGATCGATCCTGAGTCATTATCCTGACGAGCCCTTCTGTATAGGCGCCTGTCCTCGCCTACATTTCCTGCCGAAATACCCTGGCTGCTTCTAGGCGAGAAGTTTGAGCCAGCAAAATGCAGCGAGTGAGGAGAGCAATGTCTAAGTTGGCCAGTTGAGAAATTTTGCTGCGATCAACCCGTCGATAGCCGTCTGTTTCCAGGTGATACAGACTCAGCAGCCCATCTTCCCAAAACCAAACTTCTGGCACGCCCAGCAAGCGATACCGAGCTAACTTAGTGAGATTGCCGCTGGTGAACGTCACCTCAATAGAGAGGTCGGGGATCGCCTTGGGACCACCCATACAGTACGACTCATCGGCCTGGGCAAAGGCTTCGCCCTGCCGCTCTTGATCCATCGACCCGGTGGGGTAAAAGTCGATGCCCTGTTCTACAAAAAAGAGTTCTAGCAAGAAGCCGATCACCGACTTAAAAAACTCGTGATCGCGCCCTGGCATCAGCACCTCCACCGTGCGGTTGTAGTAAAACAGCCGCACCCCAGGGCAGTCTTCCAAGCCCTGTTGGATCAGCTTGAACTGCTCCCAGGTGCGATCGCCGTAGGCTACCCGCTGATCGGTTGTGGAGCTAAGAACGGTTGGCATTAGCAAATCAAAGCAGCTTGCCCTTAAATCCTACCCTACGCAAAAGACCCCAGGGATTTTGAAAATCCCTGGGGTCTGGCTAACCTCCGCGAGAGAAACCGGGTTTCTCGGGTCGCTAGCTGTACTTCTCGTTGGAGGCGGTCTCTAGGTCAAACAGCACTTGCAGGGTCTGCATCGCTCGCTTGCGGGTCTCAATGTCGCGCTGGGCGCGCAGCTGCACCATGGGGTCGTGGAGGATCTTGTTGACGATGCCCCGGGTCAGGGCTTCGATCACCTCCTGGTGCTTTTCGGCGAACTCGCTGCCTAAGCGGGAGAGGGCCTTCTCTAGCTCTTGCTCGCGGATGGCTTCGACCTTGCTGCGCAGGCTGCTGATAGTGCTGACCGTGTCGAGCGATCGCCACCAGTCCATAAAGCTCTCCACCTCTTGGTCGAGCAGCCCCTGGGCTTCCATCGCCATGCGGCGGCGGCTGGCCTGGTTTTGGGCCACCACCGCCTTGAGGTCGTCCACGTTAAAGGCGTGGACATTGTTTAGCTCATTGGCGTTGGTGTGCACGTTGAGGGGCACGGCAATGTCAAACAGCATCAGGGTGCGGTTGGCTGCCACCAGTGGCTCTAGATTGTCTCGGTGCAGCAGCGGCTCGGTGGCAGAGGTGCAGGTAAACATCACATCGCAGGTCCGCACCGTGTCCAGCATGGCCTCTAGGGTGCCGGTGCGAATGTCGGCATCGGGGAACTGCTTGGCTAGCTCGTTGGCCCGGTCGATGGTGCGGTTGAGAATCGTGATGGTGCAAGATTCTTTAGACACCAGGTGCTGCACCAGCAGGCGGGCCATTTTGCCCGCGCCCAAAATGCTGACATGGCAGCCGTTCAGGTGGGGCACCTTCATGCGGGCTAGCTCGACGGCGGCGGAGCTGATGGAAACGGCCCCGGTGCCGATGCTGGTTTCGCTGCGCACCCGTTTACCGGCGGTGAGTGACTGCTTGAGCAGCCGATCTAGCACCCGGCCAATGCTCTTGTGCTGCTGGGCCAACTGGTGGGCATGCTTGACCTGGGCGAGAATTTGGCCTTCGCCCAGCACTAGACTGTCGAGGCCCGCCGCGACCCGCATCAGGTGGGTGACCGCATCCTGGTGCAGCAAGATGAACAGGTGCTGGCGCAGCTCGTGGAGGGGCAGACCGCTGTGCTCAGAGAGAAACTGAGTAACTTCGCGAATGCCCTGCTCGGTGGCCTCGGTAACAATGTGGATTTCGAGGCGGTTGCAGGTGCTGAGAATCGAAACTTCGTCGATGTGGGGGCAGTGGGTGAGGTGGGCGATCGCATCACCGGTCTGAGCCGTTGGGATGCTGAGTTTTTCGCGAATTTGCACCGGGGCGGTCTTGTGGCTCAGGCCAATTACGGCGATATTCATTCTTCCTCCACGCGTTTGTATAGTCACCTAATTTATGGTGTCGGTAGATACCTGACTGGGGCACCGGGCTACTGAGGTCAGTCAGAGCCGAGGGCTACACCGTACACAATTGCCAATATGTTTGAAGTTAGAGACAAATAGGCCCTGACTCAAGGAAACTCAACAAAAGTCCATCAAAAACTGTGAACACCAGCAAAAAAAAGAGACGCAGAAATCCCGCATCTCTAGGCTAACGAATTAAAACCTCAATCCGAGGCAAGTTTTACCTCAGAAAAGAAATATAGCCCAGTTCGGGCGCTCCCCAAACTGGGCTGGGTGACAGACCAGCCCAGAGACTGCGCTTTGAATGACCGCTCGGGGCTCTAGTGGAGCTGGAGGCGCTTGGGCTCGTCGAACATGTGGACGGTATCCACAAAGCGAGCCGTTTTGGACTGGCTGGAGATAATTAAGGACTCGGTGCGGGCACCGCCATGGAAGAATCGAACGCCTTCCATCAGCACGCCGGGGGTAATGCCGGTAGCGGCAAACAGCACGGTTTCACCAGAGGCGAGCTCGTGGGTATCGTAGACCTTGTCAATATCGGTGATGCCCATTTCGTTGAGACGGGCAATGTTGGCCTCTTTGCTTTCGCCAATCAGGCCGGTTTTAACGATGGCGGGATCGTAGATCAACTGGCCTTGGAAGTGGCCCCCCAGGCACCGCATGGCAGCGGCACTGATCACCCCTTCGGGAGCGGCACCAATGCCCATCAGCGCATGGATGTTGGTGCCGGAAAAGGCGCAGGAGATGGCGGCAGACACGTCCCCATCGGAGATCAGCTTCACCCGGGCTCCGGCGTCGCGGATTTCTTTGATCAGATCCTGGTGGCGATCTCGCTTCATCACCACCACTACCAGCTCATCGATGCTGCGATCCAGGCACTCGGCCAAAATCTTCAGGTTTTCGGTGGCCGACTTGTCAATATCCACCTTGCCCTTGGCTTGGGCGGGGGCCGCCAGCTTTTTCATGTAAAAGTCGGGGGCCGCAAACAGACCACCTTTTTCAGAAATGGCCAGCACGGCCATGGAGCCATTTTGACCGTAGGCCACCAGGTTGGTGCCTTCGCAGGGGTCAACGGCGATGTCGATTTCGAGCAGTTCGTCGGGATTGCAATAGTCAGTGGCGTTGGGCTGGGTGCAAATGCCCACCTCTTCACCGATGTAGAGCATGGGAGCATCGTCCCGCTCGCCCTCGCCAATCACAATGCGACCGCGCATGTGAATCTTGTTCATGCGTTCCCGCATGGCTTCGACTGCCACTTGGTCAGCGATATTTTTTTCGCCCTTGCCCATCCAGCGGGATGATGCGATCGCAGCCTGTTCGACAACCTCAATAATCTCAAGACCGAGGGTACTTTCCACGGGATCAATCCTCCAAACTGCCTATATTTAGTGGGTTTCGCGTTCCCCATCTCGACTTCTCAGTCTATCAGACGGTGGGATCAAGACCTAGACAATCGTCGATATACCTGGTCCAGCTGGCGATTCATGGATTCTCCCCAGGCAGAACTCCACTACTGGACCTGGATTGGGATTACACCCAATTTAAATCACACAACCCCCTACACAATCCCGATTCCCCAGCAGCCAAACCATCGGGGCATCAGCATAGCCTTCAGATTGCGCCCCTGTTCTAGAGCATCGGTACAGTATGGCTAAAAATCCGGTTTCTTCGTCACTGCTCTAAGGACATGGTGAGCCTTCTGGCCCAGAAACCGGGTTTCTGAACCGTCGTTCTAGGATCTTCACTGGGGCTGGTATGCTGAGAATTCACTACTTTTTTACTTACGTTGGGACTTTGGGTAGGTATGGTGGCTCCCACTCCAGTTTCTCTCCGCGACCAGCAGCACCCGATGATTCGGGCCTTGGCCGATCGCATCGAAGCTACCTGGCAGCAGCATTTAGACCTGTCTCCCTACCACCTGCCCGAGGATCTGGGCTATATCGAGGGTCGCCTGGAGGGGGAACGGCTCACCATTGAGAACCAGTGTTACCAGACCCCTCAGTTTCGCAAGCTGCACCTGGAACTGGCGCGGGTCGGGGCCAACCTGGACATCTTGCACTGCGTGATGTTTCCTCGGCCTGAGTACAATTTGCCGATGTTTGGCTGCGACCTGGTGGGCGGGCGGGGTCAGATCAGCGCCGCCATTATTGATCTGTCGCCCGTGACCGAGGTGCTGCCCCAGGGCTACACCACAGCGCTAGATGCCCTGCCCGCCCAAACCTTTGCCGAAGAGCGTGACCTGCCGGGCTGGGGGACAATTTTTTCGCCCTACTGCCGCTTCATTCGCCCCAGCAGCCCCGAGGAAGAATTGGCCTTTGTCGATTTGATTGTCGCCTACCTGGCGCTGCACTGCCGGCAGGCGGTGGCTACTGCGGCGATCGCCGCCCAGCGCAAGCAGATTATGGCCGGCCAGCGCCACTACTGCGAACAGCAGCAAAAGAACGACAAAACCCGCCGGGTACTCGAAAAAGCCTTTGGTAACGAATGGGCTGATCGCTACATGACTACGGTGCTGTTTGACCTGCCCGAGATGTAATTTTTTGGGCAAGGGCAGGCGCGAGCAGTGCCGGGTTAATTAGAATAAAGAGTCTTTGTTGTACACCAGCCGCCGCTATGACCGTCAGTTCTCCCGCCTCCCTAGACACTCTCACCCTAGACGGAGAAACCGCCCTAGAAGGAGATCGCGCCCCGCGCCTGGGTCGGCTGATTGTCTTTACCGGCCCCAGCGGCGTGGGCAAGGGTACGCTGCTCAGGTCGCTGCGCCACCGCTACCCGGCGCTCAAGCTCTCGGTGTCGGCCACCACGCGATCGCCCCGCCCCGGCGAGGTCGATAGCCAAGACTATTTCTTTGTCAGCCGCGACGAGTTTCAGCGCATGATCGAGCAGGGCGAACTGCTGGAGTGGGCTGAGTTTGCGGGCAACTGCTACGGCACCCCCAAGGCCGCCGTCGCCAAAGATATTGAAGCGGGCCAGTGGATCATTCTAGAAATTGAGCTAGAGGGTGCCCGCCAGGTGCGCGAAACCTTCCCCGATGCGCTGCAATTGTTTGTGCTGCCCCCCTCCATAGAAGAGCTAGAAAACCGCATTCGTCAGCGGGGCACCGATGCTGACGAGGCCATTGAGCGGCGACTCCAGCGGGCCTTAGTTGAGATCGCTGCCGCCTCTGAGTTTGACCAACAAATCGTCAACGACGATCTAGAAATCGCCCTTCAGCAGCTAGAAGAAGCAATTTTCAAGGATTGAGCTTAGCTTGTTTCGCTTGCCAGGGCTACCTTCCAGTTTTTGCCCTGGCGGCGTGAGCGAATGGTTGGGCACTTAGCCAAAAATTTAGGTAAGTTTTTGGACTCTCCAATACGATTGAGCACCTGGCTGATCGGTTCTCGGTTAACCAATGCAAAGTGGCTACAAAGACTTGATAGATCGATGTACTCACTCTCTGCTTTAGATGAGAGAGTCTGAATGCCTTCGATTAAAGCCTGCTCGAGTCTTTTAGGGTTGGTGATGGCAACAATCTGACCAGGCCCAACCTCTGAATTCCTAGAGTCGGCTGTATTTAGCTGATCGGCGGAGGGTCGCAGCGTCACAATCACTTGACTGCTGTCGGGTAGCGGTGTCAAGACAAAGGCTTCATGGGCAGCCAGAAACTCGGTCAGGTTTTTGTGCCCTCCGTGGGCTTTGAGTACCTGGCTGGGAGAGATCTGGTTGCGATCGCGAAACAGCTTGCCCAGATGACCCACAGTGACAGGCTGCTCGGGTTGCGCTTGCTGAGCTTGCTTAATCAGTGTTTTCAGCCAGCTTTTCATCTGCGCCAGGGTCGGCACCCTGACTGCGGGGTCTGGGGGATCAACATGCTCAGCTACCACCACGGTATGGCTGGTCTGTTGAGCCAGATTTTCGATCACCATCTGGGTTTGATGCTGGCTTACCCGGTAGGGAGTAATGCCCAGATTCATCAATGTGTAGCCCAGGTGCAACAGGTCTTTATCTGTAGAGCAAATAAACGCTTCACGAATAGCCGGATTACGCAGCGAAATCAGTGAGGCATCCAGGGACATCTTGATGTCAGAACTGTTTTTGCCCGACGGGACATGCACCAGCTGATAGCCGCGCCGATAGAAGTCCTGATCTCGATTGCCTAGCAGACGCCAGTTGCCAAAGGCCAGCCGATGGCGGATTGGATAGACGGCTATGGACTCCAAGCCTTGCTCCAGGGATTCAGGCAGGTGGATGTTCTCGGCATCCACCAACAGCAGACCGCAATTCAGGTTGTCCCCAGGGGAAAGGTCAGTGGAATCTATCAGCTTAGGAGAATCAGCTTGAACAGCTGCTGAGGCAAGGCTCTCGACAGCATTGTGATGAACTGCTATCAGGCTGTGGATGGCAGCCACCAGCTGGGTATGGGGCTTAGAGCCGGAGAATGCTGGTACAAAGAGCTTATCGACCACCTGGTCTAAAGCGCGAAGGGTAGCCGCTGAATCGAGGCGTTGTTCAAACAGACCCAGAATTTTTTGCTGTTGCGCCTCAGTGGAGGTTTTCTGCAACCAATTCCGGCAGGTCTCGGACAAGATATGAGGATATCGCTGATGGGCGGTATACAGGGTAGTCAGGACAAGCTTGCCAACAGTGCTGGCAGCCTCGGAACCAATTGGCGTTGAGGAGCGAATCATGAAAGTAGCCAAACAGACCAGTAGGCTGAACTACATCTGAGAAGTTATTTTTTCCCAATGGTAGGAAGTACGGGTTCCCCCTCCTTAGCTTGCCCATCGTGCCCTGGGGTTATTCAGTGATATACGGCTAATTAATTACCTAGCTAATTTTCTAGTGCTGCACGAAGGGCTTCGACCCGTTTGCGATTAACCCCCAGGTCAGATTCGCCCAGGCGCGAGGCTGATCGCACCTGAATCACGGACTCAGCCGGGTCGAGGTAAAACTCTACATCGTCCACAAAGCCCAGCAGCTTGCTGGCAAACTCGGCGTAGAGATAGCTGTCAGTAGATTCAATGATCGTAGTGCGGGGCATGGCTTTGATGATCGCCGTCAGGTTGGCGATCGCCTGAGCGGGGTCGCCGCTGTAGGCCAGGGGCGCGATCGCATGCTCAGCGTCCTCATTGCCCTGGCTGATCACGCAGTTGGGAGAACTGGGGCAGGGGGTCAGCTTGCCCTCCTTAACGCCCAGGTTGGTGGGGCGGTCGCCCGCCAAGTTAAACGGTAGTACACCCATAGGGCCAGCCTCTAGAGAAACAGCAGCGCTGGGGGAACCATGGCCCAGCAGGGTCAGCATAACTAGAGCGACCCCAAACACAAGGCGAAAAGCAGATGTCAGCATGATCAAACGTCCAAATCCTGAGGTAGCTCTCTTGTAGGATAAAGCAGATGAGTTAGCTCCGAGTCGCCCCATTCCCAGAGATTAACCATGACTACCCTGACTGCTCCCGCTTCCGTTGCTGACCTGCTGCTCCGCCAGCGGGCCTACTGGGCCACGGGAGCCACCCGCGATTTAGCCTTCCGCCTCGACCGACTCAAGGCGCTGCGGGCGGCGATCCTCAAATTTCAGGCAGACATCATTGATGCCGTCAAGCAAGACCTGGGCCGCCCAGAGTTTGAGGGCTATTTTGAGGTGGGGGTGATCAGCGAACTTGACTACGTGATCAAACACGTCCATCGCTGGGTCATGCCCCGCAAGGTGTCGCTGCCCCTAACCCAGCTGCCCGGCTCGGCCTGGGTACAGCCCGAGCCCCTGGGGATAGCGCTGATTATTGGCCCCTGGAACTATCCCTTTCAGCTGATAATCTCGCCGCTGATGGGGGCGATCGCCGCAGGCAACTGCGCCCTGCTCAAACCTTCAGAACTGGCCCCGGCCACCTCCAGCGTGCTGGCGAAACTGGTAGAAAACACCTTTGACCCGGCCCACGTCGCCGTGGTGGAAGGGGGCGTAGACACCGCCCAGGCGCTGCTGGCCGAAAAATTTGACCACATCTTTTTTACCGGCGGCGAGCGGGTAGGCAAGATCGTCATGCAGGCTGCGGCCCAGCACCTCACCCCGGTGACGCTGGAGCTGGGTGGCAAAAGCCCCTGCATTGTCGACGCCGATGTCAACCTAGAGGTGGCGTCCCGACGGATTATGTGGGGTAAGTTTCTCAACGCGGGGCAAACCTGCGTAGCCCCCGACTACCTGCTGGTGGATGAGCGGGTGAAAGATGACCTGGTGGACGCCCTTCAGCAGCGCCTCAAAGACTGCTATGGCGACAACCCGGCCCAAAGCCCCGACTACTCGCGCATTGTGAATGAGAGCCAGTTTGACCGTCTGGTGGGTCTACTGGGCCAGGGTAATAGGCTGGCGGGGGGCGAGCACGACCGGGGCGATCGCTACATCGCTCCCACGCTGATCGACGGCATCGGCTGGGACGACCCGATCATGCAGGAGGAGATTTTTGGCCCCATTCTGCCGATTTTGACCTATCGAGATCTGGGGGAGGCGATCGCGGCTATTAACCAGCGCCCCAAGCCCCTGGCGCTGTACTTGTTTTCGCGCGATCGCCGGGTGCAGGCCCAGGTGCTAGAGCAAACCACCGCCGGGTCGGTGGGCATCAATGACGTGATTTTGCAGATCGCCGTGTGGGATATGCCCTTTGGCGGCGTGGGCAGCAGCGGCATCGGCGGCTACCATGGCCAATACAGCTTCAACACCTTTTCTCACCTCAAGAGCGTGCTCAAAAAGCCCTTCTGGATGGATCTAGACTGGCGCTACCCACCCTACGGCGACAAAGTAAAGCTGTTTCAGAAATTCATTGGCCTTTCCTAATCTCCACCGTTAGCTGGGCACAAGATGCCCAGAATTTTGCCGGGTAAAAGTCAAACCATAATGAAATTACAACGGCACATACCACCTGGTTGAAGGGCCGCTGATTGGCCCTAATGGCACCTTGCTTGTTGTTACAGTTTGGCTAGAACGTGCTAAAGACAGCATCATTCAGTTCGTCACCCTAAAGCCAAAACGATGAAAGAGACCAAAATTCCACTTTATAGCCGCGTCTCGCTCAGTCGAGACTTCCCTGAGCACAATCTCAGACAGGGCGACATTGCTACCTTTATCGATACTGTTCCAGATCCCGAAGATGGTGAAGACGGTTACATCCTCGAAGTTTTTAATGCTCTAGGCGAGTCCATTAACGTGGTTACGGTTGCCCAGTCAGCGATCACAGCGTTGCGATCAGATGAGATTCTTGCTGTGCGCTCTTTGGTAGACGCGGTATAGACATCGCCACTTTGCCAACATTACAGAATTTTAAATTTACCCATATAAAAACATTGATCATCTAGGGGCACCTGCTATAGTCCGCCTCAATCATTGCGTTGCGGGGAAATTTCACTATGCCAACCCTTCTGGTCAAAAACATTCACACCCTGGTCACGATGGATGAGCAGCGGCGCGAGATTCGCTCGGGGGCGCTGTTCATTCGCGATCACATCATTGAGCAGGTGGGCACCACTGAAGAGTTGCCCTCTGAGACCGACCGGGTGCTGGATTTGGGCGATCGCCACCTCGTCCTCCCCGGCCTGGTCAACACCCACCACCACTTCTTTCAAACCCTGACCCGCGTGGTGCCGGGGGCGCAAAATTCGTCGCTGTTCAACTGGCTCAGCGCCCTCTACCCGCTGTGGCAAAAGCTCACGCCTGAGGCGATCGCCCTCAGCGCCCAGGTGGCCGCCGCCGAGCTGATCTACTCGGGCTGCACCACCGCCAGCGACCACCTATATCTCTTCCCCAACGGCTGCACCCTCGATGACGAGATTGAGGCGGTGCAGCAAACTGGGCTGCGGTTTCACGCCAGCCGGGGCAGCATGAGCGTGGGCGAAAGCAAGGGCGGCCTGCCTCCCGACAACCTTGTCGAAGCCGAGGCCGACATTCTCAAAGACTCCCAGCGCCTGATCGAGCAGTACCACGACAACAATCCCTACGCCCTGACCCGCATCACCCTGGCCCCCTGCTCTCCCTTCAGCGTCTCCACCGACCTAATGCGAGAATCTGCCGCCCTGGCCCGGTCTTACCCCGGCGTGCGGCTGCACACCCACCTGGCCGAAAACCACTCCGACGTCACCTACAGCCTCGACACCTTTGGCCTCACCCCCGGCGACTATGCCGCCTCCGTGGACTGGCTGGGGGAAGATGTCTGGCATGCCCACTGCGTCAAGCTCGACGACAGGGCGATCCACAGCTTTGGCCAGACGGGTACCGGGGTAGCCCACTGCCCCTGTAGCAACATGCGCCTGGCCAGCGGTATGGCCCCCATCCGCAAACTGCTAGATCACAACGTGCCCGTGGGCCTGGGGGTAGATGGCTCCGCCTCTAACGACGGCAGCCACCTGCTGGCCGAGGCCCGCCAGGCCTTTCTCATGGCCCGCGTCCGGGAAGAAGACCCCGGGGCGCTAACCGCCCGTGAAGCACTGGAGATCGCCACTCGCGGCGGAGCTAAAGTGCTAGGCCGCTCCGACATCGGCCACCTGGCCCCCGGCATGGCGGCAGATTTTGTTGCGGTGAATCTTAACCGCCTGGCGCTGTCGGGCACCACCTATGACCCAGTAGCGGCGCTGATCTTCTGCATAGTTGATCGCGTGGACTACAGCTTCATCCACGGCAGAGAGGTGCTCAACCCCGAGGGGCTGCTGACGCTGGATCTGCCGGTGGTGCTGGAGCAGCATGGGGTGGTGGCGCGCGCGCTCGCCACCTAGCTGGAGCGTATCGGCTTTGCACAGACTGACGTCGCTGCTTTGGTGAATCTCGGCGGTGACCGGATGGGTTTCAAGAAGACCCGTAAGTTCTGCCAGCATCAGGCCCTGCGAGGATGCCGCATCTCTGCCAAATCAGTCAATTAGTACCGACTCGTAGGCCTGTCCGGCCCGCTTCCAGGTAAAGGTGCTTTCGATTAGCTCGCGACCGCGCGTCGAGAGAGTGGCGCGTAGGTCGGGCTGATCGAAGAGTTGGGCGATCGCCCCCACATACGCCGCCGCCGTATTGGCCCGCAGCGCCCGCTGGGGCTGGTCTACGGCCAGACCTTCGAGGCCGCGATCGCTGGCCACCACCGGCACCCCTGCCGCCATCGCCTCCAGGGTTTTGTTCTTAATGCCAAAGCCGATGCGCATGGGCACCACGCACACCGTCGCCCGGTGCAGGTACTCCGCCACCGAGGGCACCCGTCCGGTGACAATCACGCCCGGTAAATTCCCTAACGCCTGGACTGCTGCCGTGGGTTTGTTGCCCACCAGGTAAAGCGTGGCATCAGGGTAGCGCTGGCGCAGGGGCGGCAAAATGGCTTGGGCCAGGTATTTGGCCGTATCCACATTGGCGATATAGTCCATCGCGCCGACGAAGACCAGGCTGCGGCCGCCGGGGTCGGCGCTGCGGTAGGGGAATTGCACCAGATCGACGCCGTTGGGCACCACGTGGAGGGGGGTAGCCCCGGCAATCGGGGCAAAGAACTGGCGGTCTTCTTCGGTGGTGATTACCAGGTCGGTGAATTTTTGGGCGTAGCGGCGCTCGTAGCGGCGCAGCAGGGGCAGGTTGATGCGATCTCGCCTCGGCTTCTCCGCCGTCCCGGTTTGCAGCTGGTTCACCAGGGTGCCATAGAGCGAGCTGTGAATATCCACCACCACTTTCTGCACCCGCTGGCGGTAGCTGGGCCGCACAAACACCTCGTTGGCGCTGTGCTCACAGGTGATGGCGTCGCAGTGGCCGCCCTCGACCCAGTCGTCGATCCACTGCTGCATGGCGGGGGCGTGCAAGTAGGTGGTGCTGGGGGGCGTGCCCGTGGTGAGAAAGTGAGCAAAGCGGCTGATTTTGCCGCGCACGCCCGGCTGAAGGTCGGCGGCGGTGGGACGGGGAAAGCAGACCAGCTGATCGACATGGGCAGACAGAGCATTGACATCTTCCTCCGTCACCTCGGCGGATCGCTGGGTCACCAGGGTCACCTCATGGTTCTGACTCAGGTGCTTGAGCAGATAAAAGGTGCGAATTTGAGTGCCCCCTAAGGTCGGCGGGTAGGGGAACGTGGCCGAAATCATCAAAATTCGCATCAAACGGGTTCCCCCAAACGAGCAATGGTGCGGGCTGCCTTGGTCAGCTGGGCCTGGGCCTGTCCCTGGGTGCGGGCTTGGGCACACCACAGATCGAGCGGCGTAATCGCCAGCTCTAGCGCGGTACCCTGCCCGCGCAGCAGCTTAGCTGTGGCCTGGGGCAGTTCTTTTAACCCCCAGCGCAGCAGGCGGTATCGGGTTTCTCTGGCGGTGAGAGGGCGCATCAGCTCGACGTCGTGCAGGTCGTGCAGGTAGCGGTTTGAGCAGCCGTAGCGGTGCCACTGGCTGCGCAGGCCTTTGAGCGTGTCTCGGTGGCGGTGATAGACCACAGCATCGGCGGCGTGGACGAGCTGCCAGTCGGTGCCCTGCTGAATGCGCCAGCACAGGTCGGCGTCCCCGCCGGTGGTCAAGTGGGGACGAAAGCACCCAACTGTACCCAAAATTTTGGCCCGCACCGCCAGATTTGCCGTCTGGCCGTAGGGTAAGAACGAGTGGTTAAGGGTGTTGTGCTGGGAGAGGGTGCCCTGGCGATCGGCGTAGCGCTCTAGCCAGTTGCGGCTGGGCAGGGCGTTGATCCCTCCGGCCACTAGCCCCACCGCGTCATCCCCAAAGGGCTGCACCAGAGCGGCCAACCAGCCCGGCTTAGGCTGGCAGTCGGCATCGGTAAAGACGAGAATGTCTCCGGTGGCGGCGGCGATGCCAGCATTGCGGGCGGCGTAGGAGCTTTGGATGGCGCTGTAAGTGAGGGCGCGGAGCCGGGGATTTTGGGAGGCAGCGGTCTGGAGCAGGTCGGGGGTGCGATCGCAGCTGCCATTATCCACCAGCAAAAACTCCACCCGGTCGGCGGGATACTGCTGGCCCAACAGCCGCTCGACCAGCTCTGGCACATCGGCCTCACCGTTGTAGATCGGCACAATCACCGACACCGAGGGATACGCCATCGGCTGAGCCGCATCGGTTGTCACAGTAGAAACCGCCATAGCCCGTCACACCCTCCGCTAGTCATCTGTCACGCAAACTGGTTCCAGTATGCCCACCAAGCCAGGGGCTGTCGCGGCGGCGAAGCGGCCAAGGCCCTAACCCAGCCGCTATACTGCTGAACGCAACCCCCTGTTACTGCGGCTGGCCCTATGCGTTCTATCCCCCTGCCATCCCTCGCCCTTGCCCTAGTCGCAACTCTAGTCGCAACCCTGGGGCTGCTGGGCTGTGCCCCCCTGCCCACCGAGGCCGATGCTGCGATGGAGGAGGCAGATGCCCTGGGCGAAATGCCCACGGTGCCTCCCCTCTATGAAACCATCAGCCTACCCACCGCCACGGTGCATGTGGTGACCATCGCCGACCCGGTGCGCTACCCGGTACGGGTGGCAGTGGTGGATGAACTGGCGAGGGTAGACCAAATTGCCGCTGAGGCGTGTGAGGGAGAAGGGTGTGTTGCCGCTGCCCTCAACGCGGGCTTCTTTGACCCCAACAACGGCCTCACCACCTCCTATGTGGTGCAGGATGGGGCGCTGGTGGCCGACCCCAACCTCAACGAGCGACTGGTGGGCAACCCAGATCTGGCCACCTATATGGATCGCATTCTTAACCGCTCAGAGTTTCGCCGCTACGACTGCGAAGGCACCCCCAGCTACGACATCGCGCTGCATCAAGCACCCGTCCCGAATGGCTGTAGATTAGTGGATGCGGTGGGCGCAGGCCCCCAGCTGCTGCCGCAGGATACTTCGGTTGAAGAAGGCTTTGTGGATCGCGCTGCGGGGCGCGATGCCCTGGGCAGTCAGTCGGCCAATGCGCGTTCGGCGGTGGGGCTGACGGCTGACGGCAGCGTGGTGATGGTGATGGTAGCCCAGGTGCCGGGGGTGTCGCCCAGCGGCATGACCATGGCAGAGGTGGCGGAGGTGATGCGCGATCGCGGCGTTATCCAAGCCCTCAACCTCGACGGCGGCAGCTCCTCAACGCTGATTTACGGCGACACCATCCACTACGGTCGCCTCAACGCCAATGACGAACGGGTGCTGCGTCCAGTGAAATCAATTCTGTGGGTTGAAAATCTCCCCTAGGTCCTGGGTGAGTTGTCACCCTGCGGGCAGGAAACGCCAGCGTCTACTGCCCCACCTGGCGCATGTAGTTGCCCCACACAGCAGCGGCTTGGCCGCTGCTGCCTCGGGTAGCGGAGTTATCGTCATTGCCGAGCCAGATGCCCGTGGTCAGGCTGCGGCCCGGCACATAGCCCACAAACCAGAGGTCGCGGTTGTCGTCGGTGGTGCCGGTTTTGCCCGCTTCACCCCGGCCCAAAAAGGCGCTGCGACCGGTGCCTCCCTGCACCACGCCCTGGAGCAAACCCGTCAGGGTACTGGCAATGCCAGCGTCAATCGCCTGGCGGTTAGCGTCGCCCGCCTGGCCAAATTCGTAGATCACGCGGCAGGTGTTGATGTCAGTAGGGCTGGTGCAGTCGCTGCTGTCGAGCACCCGCAAAACGCCGTGGGGGCGGTTCCAGACGCCGTTGTTGCCGACGGCGGCAAAGGCTCCGGTGAGTTCTAGCGGGGTGACTTCGCTCTCACCCAGGGTGAGGCCGGGAGAGGCCACCAGCTGAGACTCAACGCCGAGGCGCTGGGCTACATCAATGACGTTGCGTAGCCCCGCCTCCTGGGCAATGCGCAGGGCCACCACATTCTCAGAGCGGGCCATGCCGGCATACATATCGAGCGCCGCCGAGCCAGAGCGACAGCCTGCAAACCGCTGCCCATTCCAGGTCATCGGGGCGCAGGAGTGGGCGCGGCTGGGGGGCATGCCCTCCTCAAGCGCTGCCCCGTAGGCAAACAGTTTAAAGGTCGAGCCAGGCTGGCGCAGCGCCTGGGAGGCCCGATTAAACTGGCTCTGGGAAAAATCTACGCCGCCCACCAAGGCCCGAATGGCCCCAGAATTGGTGTCGAGGGTGACCACGGCCCCCTGGGAGTAGCCCAAAGCTGCCCCCTGGGTGGCCACATCTTGGGCCAGGGCAGACTCTGCCGCGTCTTGCAGGTTGAGGTCAATGCTGGTCTGCACGTAAAAGTTGCCCTCGCGGGCCAGGGAGGTGCCCAGCACTTGATCGAGCTCTTCAAAGACGTAGCTGTAGAAGTAGGGGGCGCGGGTGCTTTGCAGCTGGCGGGTGGCGGCAGGGCTGATCTCAATACGCGATCGCCGCGCCCGGCGGGCGTCTTCTTGGGTGACCATGCCCAAGGCCACCATGCGGTCGAGCACGCGATCGCGGTAAAACACCGCCGCATCGTAGTTTTGCACCGGGTTAAAGGCGTTGGGGCCGGGCAAAATGCCCACCAGGGTCGCCGACTCCGATAGGGTCAGGTCGCGGGCGGGCTTTTCGAAGTAAAACTGAGCCGCATCCTCAAAGCCGTAGAGGCTTTCGCCCAGGTAAACCCGGTTGAGGTAGGTGAGCAGCAGATGATTTTTGCTGTAGAAAGTCTCTAGCTTAAGGGCCGTAATCGCCTCCCGGATTTTGCGCCCGGTGGAATCGTCGGTGCCCGTGTACTCACGGTAGACGCTGCGGGCCAGCTGCTGGGTAATGGTGCTGCCCCCCTGGCGAATGGTGCCCCCCCGTATGTTTACCACCATGGCCCGCAAAATGCCGAAGGGGTCTACCCCCAGGTGCCAGTAGTAGCGCGTATCTTCGGAGGCGATCAGGGCATTGGGCAGGTAGGGCGAAAAGTCGCCCATGCGGCGCAGCTCTTGGTGCGTCTGACTGCGCTGCTCTTGCAGGGGCACCGTGACGCCGTTTTCTTCACCAAAGACCACCACCGGACCCTGTACCGAGTCAGGCAAAGGCCGCATCGGAATTTTGGGCCACTCGACCCCGACAATCCACGCGCCGACCGCGAGCGACAACCCCGTAAAGCCGTAAAGGGTATAGCGGGCGGTTTTGACATACCAAGGGGGCGGCTCGCTAAACCTCAGGGTCACAGCGTCGGCCAGTTCGGCGGGGCCAAGGGTATAGACATCGCCGTGGTTCATCACCGACCGGGTCAGCCGTTTTTTGCCCCGATAGATGCCGTTGGTCGAATCGCGATCTTTGATGACAAAGGGCTGGGTGGGGCGATTGGGGTCGCGGGTGAGGGTGGCGTGCACCTGGCTGACAATGGGGCTGGGGGCCACAATGTCGCACTGGGAATTGCTGCGCCCCATAATGTAGTGCTCGCCCAGCAGCGGGTAGTTGGTGACCTTGCCGTTGACCGTGACCTCTAGCTCGGCAGCACGAGCGCCAGGCTTAACCGCCAGCTTGCCAAAGTCAACCTTGGCTTGCACGGCCTGAAACGCCTGGGTAACGGTTTTTAGCAGAGTACGAGGCTGGGGAGGGTTTGGGGGCGTCATGGCAAGCAGCAAAAGACCCAACCGGAATACAGCCCCATTGTAGTCATAACCGCGGCGATCTCACTCGACTCGGCACTGACATTGTAGGTGCGCCCGTTCACCGTGATACTGTCGGCCACAAACTTAGCCGCCGTCACCGACGACCCGCGAATTTCCACCGGCACAATCCGCCCCTGCACGCTGCTACCCACCGGAATCAGCACCTGGCCCTGGCTGTTGAGAATGGGCTGCGTGGTTTGCAGACTGGTGGCTACGGTTTGGCCGGGGGCCACCACAATATCTACATTGTTAGTGCCTGGATAGCGCACCTCTAGGCGGGTACCGTTGGCCACCATGCGGGGCAAACCAGCAGTGTTGTTGTTGCCCCCCGCAGCGCCAGGGGTGTAGCCCACAATGTAGTTGCTGGCGCTCAGCCCCGATTGCAGTGCGGGCATGCGGCCCTGGGCCACCAGCGCCTGGTAGATAAAGGCGGCCACGTCGGCGCGGGTGGCGGTGCGCTGGGGTTGCAGGGTGTCTACGTTGGGGTAGTTGACCACCAGACGGTTTTCGGTGGCGGCGGCCACGGGGCTTTCGCCATAGCCCGGAATCTGACCCGCGTCGTGGTAGCGGCCCAGGGCTTCATTCACCGAGCCTTGGGGGCTGTAGTTGAGGCCGTTGGCCAGGGCCACCAGCGCCTGCACCCGAGGAATCTGCTGCTCGGGCTGAAACGCGCCGTTGGGGTAGCCCGATAGAAAACCCTGGCTGTAGGCATCGGCGATCGCCGCATTGGCCCAGTAGGTAGCGCCCACATCGCTGAAGCGGGGAGCGGTACGGCCATAGGGCTGGTCAAAGGCGTTGCGCACAATAGCGGCGAACTGGGCGCGGGTCACCGCCTGGTCGGGCTTGAAGGTGCCGTCGGGAAACCCGGCGATACAGACCCGAGGCATGCCAAATCTCAATCTACTCCCCCCAGCTGGCTGTCAAATAGATAAAGGTAGATGTCATGTTTCCTTGTCATTACACTACTGTTTTCTCCCTGAGGCCGTCTCCGCCTAGGGAGTGGCATTTTTTGATCCTCGCGGGTGATGTCTGACTGCCCCTAAGATCAAGGTACGACCAAAACCGTCTTACTAAAAAACGTCTCCGATGAAAGCCGTTGCCCTCACCCACTACCTGCCCACCAGCGACCCCCAGGCGCTCTTTGACACCGAGCTGCCCCAGCCCCGCCCCACCGGCCACGACCTATTGGTGCGGGTAGAGGCGGTCTCGGTTAACCCCGTCGACACCAAAGTGCGTGCCCCCAAAGGCAAAGTTGAAGACAGCCCTAAGGTCTTGGGTTACGACGCCGCAGGCATGGTAGAAGCGGTTGGCGATGCCGTGACTCGCTTTCAGCCAGGCGACGCTGTCTACTACGCTGGCGATATCACCCGCCCCGGTACCAACGCCGAGTTTCAGCTGGTGGACGAACGCATTGTCGGCCACCGCCCCAAGACCCTTTCTGCCGCCGAAGCCGCCGCCTTGCCCCTAACCACCATTACCGCCTGGGAAGCTCTATTTACCCGGCTGGGCATCGACCGAGCCGGGGGCAACCGAGGCCAGTCGATCTTGATCATCGGCGGGGCCGGGGGCGTGGGGTCGATCGCTATGCAGCTGGCCAAGCTGGCGGGGCTGGTGGCGATCGCCACTGCATCACGCCCCCAGTCACAAGCCTGGGTAAAACAGCTGGGGGCCGACCACGCCATTGACTACAGCGAAGCCATGATCGAAGAGATGGATCGCCTGGGCCACCGCGAGGTCGATTTCATCGCCAACTTTAACGACACCGACGCCTACTGGGGGGTGATGGCCGAGCTGATTCGCCCCCAGGGCAAAATCGTCGGCATCGTCGGCAACCGCGACCCGCTGGACTTAAACCTGCTGAAGAACAAAAGCGCCACCTTCGCCTGGGAGTTTATGTTTACCCGCTCGATGTATCAAACCGCCGACATGGCCGACCAGGGCCAGCTATTAAATGAAGTCGCCGCCCTGGTGGATGCGGGCAAGCTGCGCACCACCCTGGGGAAACCCTCTCGCCGATCAACGCCGCCAACCTGCGCCAGGCCCATGGGCAGATCGAGTCGGGGCGGACGATTGGCAAGCTGGTGCTAGAAGGCTGGGATAGATAGCTAAAGCGTTTGCATATGCAAACGCTTTAGCTATCGATTACTTCACCGAAACGCGGCCATCGGCTTCGATGGTGATGCTGCGATCGCTCGGTTCACTAGGCGCGCTATACACTTCTACCCGCAGTGTAGTGGGCGCAGGGCGACTCAGCCGAGCGCGCACGGGCAACCGCTCCTGCGACCAGAAAAACACCGAGGGGTTAGGCTGGGCCGTCCAGCTCACCTGGGTTTCGATGGTGTTGCCGGTGTAGAGCACGCGGGGGCCGAGCAGGGGCGGCTGCTCTAGGCTGAGGGGGTGACCGCCCACGTTGACGACTTGAATGGTGATGCGATCGCCCGGCGTAAACTGAATCTGCCCCGACGCGCAGTTAACGGTGCAGGGGTCGGCCACCGCAGCGGGCACGCTCCACAGCCAGGCCGCCAGGCCCAGCACACATCCCCCAATCAAAAAACCAGCAGGCAAAAGCTTCTTCACAGTGACGATCCTCACACAGCGGAACAGATCTTTTGTAGCCGCTGGCGAGTGCCCCAGGGCCACCTCGAAACATCTTGTAGGAATTCACGGTTACACTGAGTGGCATCATGCAGTGATACCAAAGGGGCGGGCTATGGAACGTCAGGCGGTAACGATACGGCTGCCAGCAGATCTCCAATCAGCTTTTGTCTCTGTAGACCTCTCTACGGTGTTTGCATTGTAAAATTTGAACTTTGAGTTCTTCGTCAAAAATTTCGTACCTAATACGATAA
>DAIPYU010000019.1:35746-46531 GCA_036782635.1 Nodosilinea sp. CTOTU7353 | reverse complement strand
GGGTGGATGGGTGGATGGGTGGATGGGTGGATGGGTGGATGGGTGGGCACTGCCCACCACCACCTCATTGGGGATGGCGAGGATAGAGCATGGGTTACCTCCTCGCCAGGGCTAAAGGAAGGGTGCGATCGCCCCGTACCTTCCCCCCCCCGCATACCGGGCAATCTGGGTCATGGTAGGCGCGGCGTTTGGCAAACTCCGCCCGAGACAAATCCATGGTCAACAGCTGCCCCAGCAGGGGTTCGCCCAGGCCGGTGATCACCTTGATCGCTTCCAGGGCAGCCAGACAGGCCAGGGTGCCCGACACCGCCCCCAGCACCCCAAACCCCCAGCGATCCCACTCGGGCTTCTCAGGGAATAGGCACGACAGGCAGGCCGTTTCGCCCGGAATCACCGTGATCAGGTAAGCTTCCATGGCATTCATGGCCGCTTCGACCATGGGCTTGCCCCCCCGCACGCAGGCGGCGTTGAGCAGATCGCGCTCTTTGAAGTCAAAGGCGCAATCTAGGGCGATATCCGCCTGCTGCACCAGGGCATCGATATTCGCGGCGGTGACGTAGTCGCACACCGCATCAATGCGAATATCGGGGTTAAACGCCGCCAGGGTCTGCTGGGCCTTAAACACCCTGGGCTGCCCCACCCAGTCATCGGTCATCAGAATCTGGCGGTTCATGTCATCCCGTTGAAGGTCGCCGCCCCGCACCAGGATCAGCCGACCAACCCCCGCCGCCGCCAGGTACAGCGCAGCAGTGCCCCCCAGCCCGCCCACCCCGGTTACCAGGGCGGTAGCCGCCTTCAGCCGTTCCTGCGCCGCCGGGCCAAAGCCGGGCAGCTGCATTTGACGGCGGTAGCGTTCTAGTTCTGTGGGAGAGAGAGGCATGGGGAGTGGGGGTGGATGGGTGGATGGGTGAATAGGTGGATGGGTTTTTCCAGTTCCCCTCTAGGGAGGGGCTAGGGGTGGGTCTGCGAGGAATTGTGAATGGCCCAGTTCCCATCCCAGCAGGGACGTTCTCTGGCGGGGCGCAGTCTGGGGAACCCACCCCTACCCCTCCCAGGAGGGGATTTAAGAAGTTACTCCATTTCAATTTCGGACATCAGCACCACATTGCTGGGCTTTTGGTTAAACACCTTGAACAACTTCTCAGCCTGGGGCGATGACGATTCAAACAGGCTGTAGGCGGTTTGCAGCAGGTCGCGGTAGTGGTTGAAGGTGGCTTCGTCATCCATATCAGGGTTTTCGGTGCCGTTTTCCTTCATCAACCGCGAGAACTTTTGCAGAATGTGCAGGCGGTTAATGTTGAGAAACTCAGGGTCGTAGGGTAGGCCAAAAAAGGCAAAGTAGTCTTCGGCCTGGGTGATTTGGCTAAAGGTGGTGATGGTGGATTTCATGGGGCTTGCTCTAGGGTGGTTAACTGTGCTCTGAGGTCGCGGAGTTGGCAGTAAATCTCGTAGGTGCGGGCCGCTACATCGGGTAGCAAATCCAGGTCGGTGGGCAATCCCTCGGCAATGTCGTGGAGATCCATTTTGAGCTGGCCAGCTTTGCTGTTGAGCTTTTTGATCTGGGTTTTGAGGGCGTCGATGGTGATGGGGTCGGTGGTTTGGGGCATAGGTGAAGACGGGTCAAGGGTCAAGGTTTACGGTGTAGGGTGATTGGAGGGGGTTGTCCCCTCTGGGGAGGGGAGAGTGCGGTGCTACAGGTCGCAGATGGTGGGGTGTTGGTGGGCTAGGTCGATGCCCTTGGCAACGAATTTTTCACCTTCGGCACTGAGCGTTTCGAGGGAGTCAAAGCCAAAGCGCTGGGCATCGCGCAGGGTTTTGCTGACCAAAATCAGCCGCCCTGAGAAGATCAGCGCCCAGCCAAAGCCCTCGTGGCTGAGGTCGATCACCACCTGGGAGAGCTGGCCGGTTTCGGCCTCGATGCGGTAAGCGATCGTGCGGTAAAAAGCCATAATTCGGCTCTGGGTGATAGGGTCTACCTCTCCCTCTACCGAGATTGCGCGCTTTTGGGCCTTGCTGAGCACATAGGGCTTGAGCAGTAGCTCATCGGCCCAGTGGCGAAAGGTGCCGTAGGGGTCGTTGGCGCGAATCTGCTGCACCATGGCCTTAAGAAAGGGCGAGCTATCGACCAGCAGAGCAGAGCTGAGGGCAATAGGGGATTCAGCAGTGGTCATACGGTTACCTCTTCTTCAGTTTCGATGTAGGCGTCTTCAAAGCTAGGGGTTTGGTCTTGGCGCAGGGCCTTGCGCAGCCAGGGAGGCGGATTGCCCTGGAGCGTGCGCATTAGCTGGCCCAACATGGCCTCGATTTCGTCATCTTCGGAGTGCGACTTCATCGGGGTAATGCGGTGGTTAATCAGTCGTGCCGCCGCACTGCCGCCAATGTCGGCCACGTAGACGATGGTGCAGCCTGTCAACGCCTTGAGCTTGGGTTCGAGCTTGTCTTCGTTGCCGTCTTCCTTCAGCTCACCGCCAAAGGTGAGGGTTTCAAGAAAGGTGTAGCCATCGAGGGTGAGATCATAGACGTCGATCTGGTTGGCCCAGCCAAAGTGGGCGTTGATGTGGACGTTGTCCTTGGTTGCAAAGGCTATTTTCATGGGTAGGCTCCTTGAAGGGTTTTGGGTATCGGATATTGGGTTTTGGGTTTCAGGCTTTGGGTTTCAGGTTTTGGGTTTTAGGGTTTAGGCTGCTCCGTGAACCTGACACCCGCTACCCGCTACCATCTCCTCTAACCACCCCCCTCCCGCCACCGATGCACCAGTTCATGGGTGCGCTCTTCGTCGGCGACCAGCAGGATATTGCCGATCGCAAACAGCAGATCTAACGTGCCGCGATAGCCGACGGTGCAGCGGTGGCCGTTGCCCAGGTGCTCTAGCAGGGGAAACCCGTGCAGGTAGAGGGGAATGCCCAAGCGGCGGGCAATGGGTCGGGCTTTAGAGTTGGTGATCCAGAGGTCGGCGGTGGCGGCCATATCTTCTAAATCTTCAAAGTCGCCGATGTAGACCTGCTCGATGGGGAGATCTTTGAGCAAAGGCGAGGGGGCTGAGGTGACGGCGGCCTGAATTTCGGCTCCGGTGCTGTGCAGCCACCAGGCGATGTTGTGCAGTAGGTCAGGTTCCAGGGCGATCGCCACCCGTTTGCGACCAAAGAAAAAGTGGGTGTCGAGCATGGCATCCTGCACCTGGCGGCGCTGGCGCAGGTATTTGGCGGGCACGGGCTGACCGCTGATTTGGGCGAGGGTGTGCAGGAATTCGTCCACGGCACCGAGGCCAGTGAGCTGGGTGAAGGTGACGGCGGGGGTGCTGAAGCGATTAGTGAGAATGGCTGCGGCTTTGGTCATGCTGCCGCCCAGGGCCAGGGTGAGGGCCGAGCGCCCCACTGCCTTGAGTTCGGCCACGGTGGTGCCCCCCGTAGCGGTGGTGGCGAAGTCGGCATCTTCTAGGTGGCCATCGAGGGAGGTGGACAGGTCGGGGACGGCGATGGGGATAAGGCCAAAGGCTTCTACCATTTCCTTTAGTTCGGCCACGTCCCCAGGGCCAAAGGCGGCACTGGCCAGCAGGGTGACCTGGTTGGAGTTCACCGCCCCCGCTTCCGGCATGGTCTGCACCAGGCTTTCCACCGCTGCGGCAAAGCCATCCTCTAGACTGCCCTTGTAGTCAGGGGTGGAGGCAAAGACGATGGGCACGGCGACTTCAGGATTCGCTTTGTGAAAGTCGCGCAGAATGGCCTGCATATCGTCGCCTCGGGTCTCGGTCAGGCCGGTGGTCAACAGGCCTACCAGCTCTGGCTGGGAGTTTTTAATCACCGTCAACAGGCCACCGTGGACATTGTCGTCGCCCCCCAGCACGGTGCTGACCTCGCTCATCGCCGTGGTCGCCAGGGGAATCGCCTCCTGAAAGTGGTTGACCAGCATCACCTTGGCAAAGGCGGTACAGCCCTGGGAACCGTGGAACAGCGGCATCGCCCCCTGAATGCCCAAAAAGGCCAGCGCCGCCCCGAGGGGTTGACTTTGCTTCAGGGGGTTGACGGCCACGGCCTTGCGGCGGGCGATGATTTTGGTGGGAGGGTGGATGGGTGGATGGGTGGATGGGTGAGCGGCGGCCTGCTGCCTGCTGCCTGCTGTCTGCTCCCAAGGCGCTTCCCGCCGCACTTCCCCCCACACCGGGCTGTGCAGAGTCTCGTCCAGCTCCTTTGCCATCTCTAGCAGGCCGCCGTAGCCAGAATAGGGGTTGTGACGCTCTTGGTTGATGTGCAAAAAGGGAATACGGGCCTTGAGGGCGGTGTACTGGTTGCGGCCTCCGGCGATCAGCATGTCGGCGTTGGTTTTCTCAATCACCTTCAGCAGTTCGGCGGCTCCGCCTTTTTCCAGCATGATGCCGTCCTGGCCGAGCAGGGTTTTGATCCGGGCTTTGTCTTCTTCGGTGCTCTTTTTGCTGCTGGTGGCGACGACTTTAATGCCCAGGTCTTGGGCAGCGGAGATGATCGACCAGGATTTTACCCCGCCGGTGTAGAGAACCACGCGCTTGCCCAGGAGGCGATCGCGGTAGGGGGCGAGCTGCTGATCTAGCTTGGCGGTTTCTTCGGCAATCACGGCTTCTACTCGGGCCTGCAGGTTGGCGTCACCGAGTTTGGCGGCGATCGCCCGCAGACAGTGGTTCATATCCGCCACGCCGTAGAACGACTCTTCGATGTAGGGAATGCCGTAGCGCTCCTCCATCTTGTGGGCTAGGTTGATCAGCGCTTTGGAGCAGATCATCACGTTGAGCTTGGCCCGGTGGGCGTAGGCCACCTCCTGGTAGCGGGCATCGCCGGTGATCTTAGACAGCACCCGAATGCCCACCTTCTCAAACAGCGGCAGCACGCCCCACATTTCCCCAGCGATGTTGTATTCGCCAATCAGGTTAATGTCGTAGGGGGTGGTGGTTTCGGGTTCGGCGGTGCCGATCACGTGCTCTAGCAGGGCTTCCCCCGCCAGGCGATTGCCCAGGTTCTTGCTGCCCACAAAGCCGGGGGAATGCACCGGCACCACGGGCAGACCGAGCTTCTCCGTCGCCGCCTTGCAAACGGCACCTAGATCATCGCCAATCAGCGCCGTCACGCAGGTGGAATAGACAAACACAGCGGCGGGGCTGTAGCGCTCCTGCACATCTTGAATAGCCTTGTAAAGCTTTTTCTCGCCGCCAAAGATGATGTCGTTTTCGCTCAGGTCGGTGGTGAACCCCATTTTGTAGAGCGTGTCGCCCGACGACAGGCTGCCTCGCCCACCCCAGGAGTTGCCCGCACAGGCGATCGGCCCATGCACCAGGTGGGCGACATCGGTAATCGGCACCAGGGCAATGCTGGCCCCATCAAAAGCACAGCCTCCCTGGGCAGCCCCAGGCTGGGCCTGCTGCTGGCACACCTTGTTGTGACCTTTGCCATTTTTCTTGTGGTTGTGCTCGCAACCCGGCTGGGTCAGGAGGTCTGTCATGGTGGCTTTGGTGGAAGACATGGCAGGGAGGGGGTGAGGGGGTAGGCGGGTGGATGGGTAGGCGGGTGGATGGGTGGGCGGGTGGATGGGTAGGCGGGTGGATGGGCCTGGGCTGACCGACCCAGGCCCATCCCAGGAGGGGATGATGGTCTTATCAATCAGCAGATGTAGCGGGTCACATCTTCGCCGCAGACATCGCTCAGGTAGCTCAACGCCCGAAAGCGCAGCGCCACCAGCTCCTCGTACACCGGATTAAGCTCGCACAGGGCAGGAATATGAACGCTGTGCCCCAATACCGTCAGATCCCGCTCAAAGGGGCAGCAGCAGGGGATAATCCGGCAAACCAAGTGAGCCAAGCGGTGGTGGTTGACATCGATCCGGTCGATCCACCGCCGGAGGGGAGTCAGCGGCCCTAGTCCAGGGCGGCGCGGGGCGGCGATCGGGTGGTCGTGGGTGTGAGTGAGGGTAGCCATGGCAGGTGCTCGGTAGGTGGACTAGAGCGTGGCTGATTAAAATTCCGGCGCTCCTCTCCCTCGGGGAGAGGGGTTGGGGGTGAGGGGCAGGGGGAATGGTGGGCGAAGGGGGATGGTGGGCAATGCCCACCCTACGGGAGGTTCACCAATCGTCGTCATCGTCTTGGGGAATCAGGGGTTGGCGGTCTTCGGTGAGTTCGAGTTCTTTGCGGAGGCAGCCAACCACGTAGTTGGTTTCTAAAAAATGCACCGAGTAGATGTAGGCCCGTTGCAGGTAGGTGCCAATGCCAATGATGTAGCCGATGTCGTCCTTCTGGGCCAGGTGAAAACCTACCTCTTTGCCGGGGAAGGTGCCGTCATTGCGGATCAGCTTGCGGACGCGGACGCGATCACCCATTTCAAAAACTGGTGGGGAGTCGAGCTCGATTTCTTCAGTGATAGCCATGGGAGTGAGGGAGTGGATGGTGGGGTGGGGTGGGGTGGTGGTGGGATGGTGGGACGATTACTCACCATCCCGCCATCCCACCATCACGGTTTGCTCTAACGGATCAAGTCAAAGGAGATGTCTGTCTTCGAGGGCACGAGGGTCTTGCGATCGAGTTCTTCCAGAATGGTGTTAATAATCCAGTTGAACTGGTTGATCGCGCCCTGGTAGCCCAGGGTGGCGTAGCGGTGCATGTGGTGGCGATCAAAGATCGGGTAGCCAATGCGAACCAGGGGGGTGCCGGTGTCACGCCACAGGTACTTGCCATAGCTGTTGCCAATCAGCAGGTCTACAGGCTCGGTAAACATCAGCGATCGCAGGTGCCACAGATCTTTGCCGCCCCAGACGGTGCCGTTTTGGCCGTAGGGGCTGTTGGTCAACAGCTCGCGGGCTTCGGCTTCAAACTCCTCGTTGGTGTTGGTCACCACAATGTGGGTGGGCTCTGCGCCCATTTCCAGCAAGAACTGAATCAAGCTCAGCACGTGGTCGGGGTCGCCGTAGAGGGCAATCTTCTTGCCATGGATCCAGGCTTGGGAGTCGGTCATGGCATCCACCGCCCGGCCCCGTTCCTGCTGCAGTTCTAGGGGAATGGGCTTGCCGGTAATGGCCGACAGGGTCATCAAGAACTCGTCGGTACCCTTAATGCCAAAGGGTCGGAAGTTGTAGGTCTTTTGACCCCAATCCTTAGTGATGTACTCCTGGGTCTTGGGCGTCGTGTATTTCTGGAAGAACACTGTGCCCTCGGCATTGATGCTGTCGGCGGCATCAGTCAAGGTGGTGAGGCCGTTGTACATCTTAAATTCACCCGTGTTGGGAGAGTCAAAGGTGTCCGAGTTATCCGACAGAATCGTGTAGTCAATGCCAAACAGGCCCAAAATCCGCTTCAATTCGCGAATATTGCCGATGTAAGGGTCAAAACCCAGATTGAAGTTGAACTTGCCGTTGGTGGTTTCAACCTTTTCGTCTTTGGTCAGGGTTTTGAGAATGCTCTTCAGCATGTTGTCGTAGCCGGTGATGTGAGAACCCACAAAGCTGGGGGTGTGGGCCGCTGGTACCGGCAGTTCTTCGGGAATGTGCCCCTCATTCTTAGCGGTGGTAATGTAAGCGCCAATGTCATCCCCAATTACCTCAGCCATGCAGGTGGTGCAGAGGGCGATCATTTTGGGCTTGTAGAGGGTGTAGGAGTTTTCTAGCCCCTGCTTCAAGTTGTTCAGGCCGCCGAACACCGCCGCATCTTCCGTCATTGATGACGACACCGCCTGGAAGGGTTCCTTGTAGTTGCGGGTGAGGTGGCTGCGGAAGTAGGCCACACAGCCTTGGGAACCATGGCTGTAAGGCAGGGTGCCTTCAAAGCCAGCGGCGACAAACAATGCCCCGAGGGGTTGACAGGCTTTGGCCGGGTTGATGGTCAGGGCTTCGCGGGCAAAGTTCTTTTCCCGGTATTCCCAGCCTTTGGTCCATTCAGCCACTTCGGCAACGGTTTCGCGGCTGTGAGCGCCCTCAAACTGGCGTTTGTACTCAAACAGGTCTTGGTAGGCATCGGTGTGGAATAGTTCAAAGTGGTCCTTAACCTGACCTGGGTCTTCGCCCCCGCAGGAGGGCGTCGGGATGGTGTTGTCAAGATTGTCAGTCATGATGTTCTCCTTGGGGGAGGGGAAGGTGGATGGGTGGGAGGGTGGGCGAGGTGGATGGGTGGGGGGTGGATGAGTAGATGGATCAACGTGACCCATCTACTCATCTACCCATCGACTCCTAAGCCCAGGGCGGGTTGACCAGACCCCAGGTGGGGTTGTTAATGGCCATGTCCATATCGCGGGCAAAGACCTCAAAGCCGTCATAGCCGTGGTAGGGGCCGGAGTAATCCCAGGAGTGCATCTGGCGGAAGGGCAAGGCCATCTTCTGGAAGACGTACTTCTCTTTGATGCCGGCGGCGATTAGGTCGGGCTTGAGTTCTTTGGCAAATTCCTCAAACTCGTAGCCACTGATGTCGTCGTAGATGACGGTGCCTTCTTCGACGTAGTCGGCAGTCCGTTTGTAGTCATCGCCGTGGCCAAACTCATAGCCGGTGCCAATCACATCCATGCCCAGGTCGGTAAAGGCAGGCACGACGTGGCGGGGGCGCAAACCGCCGACCATCATCATCACTTTCTTGCCTTCTAAACGGGGGCGATATCTCTCAACAATCGCATCCATGCGCCCCTGGTATTTAGCAATCACCTGCTCTGCTTTTGCCTGAATGGTTTCATCAAACTGGGCGGCAATCTTTCGCAGCGACTTGGCAATCTGGCTGGGGCCAAAGAAGTTGTACTCTAGCCAGCCAATGCCGTACTTCTCTTCCATGAACCGACAGATGTAGTTCATCGACCGGTAGCAGTGGATCAAGTTGAGCTTAGCCAACGGTGTCATTACCACTTCGTTGAAGGTGCCATCGCCAGAGAACTGACTGATCACCCGCAGGCCCATTTCCTCTAACAGCATGCGGCTGGGCCAGGCATCGCCGCCGATGTTGTAGTCGCCGATGATGTTGACATCGTAGGGGCTAGGCTCAAAGCCCTCGGGTAGTTTGCGATACTCGTCGGCTTTGGGCAGCACCCAGTCGCGCACGGTGTCGTTGGCAATGTGGTGGCCAAGAGACTGGGACACACCCCGGAACCCTTCACAGCGGACGGGGATAACGGGCTTGCCGGTTTCCTTGGCCTTAGCGCGGGCAACGGCTTCAATGTCGTCGCCAATCAGGCCCACTGGGCATTCTGACTCAATCGTGGTGCCCTGACTAAGGGGGAACAGTTCGCCCAGTTCGTCGATTACTTTGGCCAACTTTTTGTCGCCGCCAAACACAATGTCGCGCTCCTGGAAGTCGGAGGTGAACTGCATGGTGCCGAAGGTATCGACCCCAGTGGTACCGATATAGTAGTTGCGGCGACCCGACCAGGAGTAGTAGCCGCAGCCCACCGGGCCGTGGCTGATGTGGATCATATCTTTGACCGGGCCCCAGACCACCCCTTTAGCGCCTGCGTAGGCACAGCCACGGGTGGTCATCACACCGGGTACAGACTTTTTGTTAGACTTCACGCCGCAATCAGCTTTTTCGGCCTCTTGGACGCTAATGTGCTTGGCCCGCAGCTTTTTGGCTTTGTCGGGGTAGGCCTCGAGCACCTCTTGGATCAGCTCTTTTCTGTCTTCTACGGTAGTCATGGTGCCCTCTTGGTTAGGGTGGATGGGTAGCAGGAGTCAGTGATTGGATGAGTAAATGGGTGAGTGAGTGGGAGAGATCCCAGGGTTCTTCTGGGCTAAACTAGCTAATTAGCCCCTTGGTCAAGACCCCTGGGATCGGCCTCAACAGAACCTAAACAGCGACGGTGGCTTTATCGGCGGCAAGGGCTTCCTGATATTTTTCGTCGCTGTCGAGAATGCCGAATTGAATCAGCAGATCTTCCAACTCATCCATGGAGATCGGGGTGGGAATGGTGAGTTTTTTGTTGTTGATGATCTTGTCGGCCAGCTGGGCGTATTCTGCGGCTTGCTGGCAGTCGGGAGAATACTCGTTCACGGTCATGCGGCGCAGTTCGGCGTGTTGGACCACGTTGTCACGGGGGACAAAGTGCAGCATTTGGGTGTTCAGCCGTCGGGCTAGTTCTTCGATCAGCTCAACTTCTTTGTCGGTGTTGCGGCTGTTGCAGATCAGACCGCCCAGGCGCACACCGCCAGATTGGGCATACTTGAGTACGCCTCGGGCGATGTTGTTGGCCGCATACATGGCCATCATTTCGCCGGAAACCACGATGTAAATTTCCTGGGCTTTGCCTTCCCGAATGGGCATGGCAAACCCGCCGCAAACCACGTCGCCCAGTACGTCGTAGGAGACGAAGTCGAGATCTTCGTAAGCGCCTTCTTCTTCGAGGAAGTTGATGGCAGTGATGATGCCTCGACCGGCACAGCCAACGCCGGGCTCAGGCCCGCCCGACTCAACGCACTTAACGCCGCGGTAGCCGGTTTGTAGCACTTGGTCAAGTTCGACATCTTCAACGGCCCCGAGTTCGGCGGCCAGTTGCAGCACGGAGGTTTGGGCTTTGCTGTGGAGCATCAGTCGGGTAGAGTCAGCCTTGGGGTCACAGCCAACGATCATGATCCGCTGGCCGAGTTCGGCCATGGCAGCCAGGGTGTTTTGCGAAGTGGTGGACTTGCCAATGCCGCCTTTTCCGTAAAATGCGATCTGTCTCATGGGGATGGTCTCCTAGGTTTGGAAAGGTGATGTGGGTGGAATGAAACGTTCGAAAACTCGGATCAGGCGAGGGCCTGGGGGGTGGCCGGGGGGTCGCGCCCGGCGTGGGGGAGGGATGGGTGCATGGGGTTTACGGGTTT
>DAIPYU010000019.1:20805-35646 GCA_036782635.1 Nodosilinea sp. CTOTU7353 | reverse complement strand
CCGGGGGGTCGCGCCCGGCGTGGGGGAGGGATGGGTGCATGGGGTTTACGGGTTTTGGGTTTTGGGTTTGGGGTTTCGGGTTTCGGGGTTTGGGGTTTGGGTTTCGGGTGCCTGACACCTGACACCTGACACCTGACACCCAAATCCGCTTCTCATCGTTCTTGTTAAATCGCCTCAACGGTGAGGGTTGGCAGTACCAGGCGCTGGAGCTTGGCCTCGATCGCATATTTGAGCGTGTCGGTACTGCTGGCGCAGGAGCCACAGGCCCCATGGAGCTTGACCAGCACGCGATCACCCTGGATATCGTGCAGGGCCACATCGCCACCGTCGGCAATCAGAATGGGGCGCACTTCCTCCTCGATCACCTGCTGGACGCGCATGATTTTTTCTAGGTTGGTGAGGGGGGCGGGCGAAGCCTGGGTGTTTTGCTCCTGTTCTATGGCCAGGTGGGCGGCGGCGCGGACGGTTTCGACGGACTGTTGGGCCTCTACAATCAGGTCTTCGATGTTGGCTAGGCAGGAGCCGCAGCCGCCACCAGCTTTGACGTAGTTGGTGACTTGCTCCACGGTGGAGAGGTCATTTTCGGCGATCGCCCGCCGGATTTTCTTCTCGGTGATGCCGTAGCAGGCGCAGACCAGGCTGCCGTCATCGTCGTCATGGTGCTCGACCTCAATGCCGCGATACTTGTAGATCGCCGCCTCCAGGGCCTCCTGGCCCATCACCGAGCAGTGCATTTTGGCCTCGGGCAGGCCGCCGAGGAAGTCAGCGATGTCCTGGTTGGTGATGTGCAGCGCCTGATCCAGGGTGTGGCCCTTGATGATTTCGGTCAGGGCCGAGGAGGATGCGATCGCGCTGGTGCAGCCAAAGGTCTGAAACCGCGCATCCAGAATGCTGTCGGTGGAGGGCTGAATCTTTAGGTGCAGCCGCAGGGCGTCGCCGCAGGCAATGCTGCCCACTTCCCCAAAGACCACCGCCACATCCGGCTCCGCCGGGTCATCAATGGTGCCCTGGTTGATCGGGTTGTAAAAGAGTTCGAGTACCTTTTCGGAGTAGTCCCACATGGCGGTTTCCGGGGGTGAGGGGTGGATGGGTAGGCGGGTGTTGGGTGTCGGGTGTTGGGTGTCGGGTGTCGGCATCCCCTCCTGGGAGGGGCAGGGGTGGGTTAGTCGGGTGTTGGGTGTTGGGTATCGGGTGTTGGGTATCTAGAACCTGAAACCCAGAACCTGATACCTGATACCCTTCGTTTTCCTAAGTCACGACAGCTAAATCTCGCCCTTGCAGCCACTCCGCCTGGTCGTCTTTAAAGGGCGACATGGCGCGGAGTCGATCGACGATATCGGGCATGACGGTAAGTACCTGGCGGATTTCGGCTTCGGTGGTGTAGCGGGAAAGGCTAAAGCGAATCGAGCCGTGGAGAATGGTGTAGGGCAGGCCCATGGCGGTGAGGACGTGGGAGGGGTCGAGGCTGCCGGAGGTGCAGGCGGAACCGGAGGAAGCGCAGATGCCCTCGCGGTTGAGCATGAACAGGATGGCTTCGCCTTCGATGTACTTGAAGCCGATGTTGGTGGTGTTGGGTAGCCGGGGAGCCCCGCCGCCGTTGACCACCGTGTCGGGGATGGTGGCGAGAATGCCGTACTCCAGCATGTCTCGCAGTTCGGCCTCGCGCTGGGTGTGAGCCAAGTTGAGCTGGGCCAGTTCGGCGGCTTTGCCCAGGGCGACAATGGCGGGGACGTTGTGGGTGCCCGCTCGGCGACCCCGCTCCTGGTGGCCCCCCAGCAAAAAGGGTCGAAAGCGGAAGCCTTTGCGCACATAGAGCACCCCGATGCCCTTGGGGGCGTGGAGCTTGTGGCCCGAGAGGGTGAGCAGGTCAATGGTGCTGGTGGCCAGGTTGATCGGCAGCTTGCCCACGGCTTGGACGGCATCGACGTGGAAGGTGGCGCCGTAGGCCTTGGCAATTTCGCCAATTTGCTCCACCGGGAAAATCACCCCGGTTTCGTTGTTGGCGACCATGGTGGTGACCAGGGCCGTGCCGCCGGTCATCGCCGCCTCCAGCTCCATCAAATCCAGCTCGCCCCGCTCATCCACCGAGAGGTAGGTGACGGTGTAGCCCTTTTTTTCCAGGTGCTGGCACACCGCTAGAATGGCCGCGTGCTCGACGGCGGTGGTGACGATGTGGCGCTTCTCCGGCTGGGCCGCCAGGGCCGCATGGATGGCGGTGTTGTTGCCCTCACTGCCGCAGCTGTTGAAGATAATCTCCGTCGGTTCGGCCCCCAGCAAGGTCGCCACCTGCTCGCGGGCCGTCTCAATCACCGCCCCCACCTGGCCGCCAAAACTGTGCATCGACGAGGGGTTACCGTAGAGCTCGCTCAAGTAAGGCAGCATCGCCGCCAAGACCTCGGGGTCGGTACGGGTGGTAGCGTTATTGTCGAGGTAAGTGACCATGGCGTTTGGGTGGATGGATTGGATGGGTGGGTGGATGGGTGAGCGGGTAGGCAGGTAGGCGGGTGGGTGGGTGGGTGCCGTCCCCTCCTCGGAGGGGTGCCCGGAGGGCAGGGTGGGTCGCAGGGTCTGGGGACCCACCCCTACCCCTCCCAGGAGGGAAAAGCCCTAAACCGTCGTCGCCTGCAATCGCGTCACGGCCTGGGCATAGCCGTCAAACCAGCTGTGCCAGTAGCCTGACTGCGGCGCGCCCTGAAGCCGGGCCACCATGCGGGTGTAGGTGGCAAACCACGACTCCCAATAGTCCCCCGATGCCTCTGAGGCGGAGGTGAGGGATACTGCTGCGAGTCCAGCGGTCAGGGGCACACAACCTTCGTTGGTGGGGCAGGTGGCCCAACACTGGGGCACCCCGTGGGAGCCCTGGCACTGATTGCAGCGATCGATCTCTATCCAGAACGCCACACCGTCGGTTTGAATGGCTTGGGTCGGGCAGGCTGAGACACAGCGCTGGCAACCAATACAGCTTTTAGTGATGGAGTAGGTCATGGGAGGAACCTCTTGGGGGGGTGGGGAGTGGGGAGAAAGTTTTGAGTTTTGAATTCGAGTAATTGATCGAGAATTCAAAACTCAAAACTCAAAATTAAGCATTAAACGCCTCAGCGCTTAAGCACGTGCTCGTCGTAAAACTGCCGAGCCACGGTCTCGATCACGTCGTAGGCTTCAACTACCACCAGGCCCGCTTCCTGCAATTGCTTGCTAGGGCAGGGGCCAACCTTGGCGGCCAGTACCGCTTTGCAGTCAGCGATGGTGTCGATGATGCCGGTGAGCATCGCTTCTTCGCCGTAGCCGCCCTGGCAGTAGTCGGCGACTTTGCGGTGGCTGATGAACTTGGCCCCGGCGGCGTCCACTTCGTAGATCATGAATTCCTTGGCATGGCCAAAGTGCTGGTTCACGATGCCGCCGCCCTTGGTGGCTACGGCAACTAGGACCTTGGGTGAATCTTCCGAGAGCACACCGGGGATGCGGGCGGCGGATTGCTTCTTGGCGTCGACGGCGGCCTTGGCCTGCTCAATGCCGATATGCACCGCCTGGCGGGTTTCCAGGTCGTAGGACACGGGCATTTCCATGAACTTCTCTTTGGTGAACTCCTGGCTGCGGTCTTCGCCCAGCAGGCCCACGGCGTCGGCCCGGCACTGGCGGCAGTGGCGCATCAGCTTGAGGTTGCCAGCGCAGTTATCCTGCACCTGCTTTAGCTCTTTGGCGTTGGGGCCGCGCTGGCCGTTGAGGCCAAAGTAGGTGCCGTGCTCAGGGGCCGAAATCAGCGGCATGATGTTGTGCAGAAACGCGCCCCGCTCCCGAATGGCGGCATTCACCTCGGGCATGTGCTCGTCGTTAATACCGGGGATGAGCACCGAGTTGACTTTGCAGAGAATATCGGCCTCTTTGAGGGCTTGCAGGCCCTCCATCTGCCGTTCGTGGAGGATGCGCACCCCTTCAATGCCCCGGTAACGCTTGCGGCGGTAGTGTACCCAGGGGTAGATCTTCTCGCCGATCGCCGGGTCGACCATATTAATCGTGATGGTGACGTGATCTACATTGAGGGCTTTGATGCGATCAATATAGTCGGGCAGCATCAGGCCGTTGGTGGAGAGGCAGAGCTTGATGTCGGGGGCCTGCTCGGCGATTAGCTCAAAGGTGCGGAAGGTGTGTTCGGGGTTGGCCAGGGGGTCGCCGGGGCCGGCAATGCCCAGCACCGTCATCTGGGGAATTTTACCTGCCACCACTAAGACTTTGTGGGCAGCTTCTTCAGGGGTGAGTAGTTCGCTGACCACACCGGGGCGGCTCTCGTTGGCGCAGTCGTATTTGCGGTTGCAGTAGTTGCACTGGATGTTGCAGGCGGGGGCCACCGCAACGTGCATCCGGGCGTAGTGGTGGTGAGCATCTTCGCTGTAGCAGGGGTGCTTTTCAATCCGGGCTCTCATGCTCTCGCTGAGAACCGCATCGGTTTTGGTGGTGCAGCCAGCGGTGCTGGCGCAACCCGAGCCACCGCCCGCTGGCTTGACGAGGGTTTTGGTTTTGGTCAGGGTAATGTCCAGATTGGGCGTCGCGGTAGGCGCGGTGGTCAGGGCAGAGTCGGGCGGTGGCGTCATGGGTTTGGGGAGGTAGGGGTGGGCGGATGAGTGGGTGGGTAGGCGGGTGGGAGGGTGGATGGGTGGATGGGTAGATGGGTGGATGGGTGGATGGGTGGATGGGTAGGGTGGGCACTGCCCACCAACGAATTAGGTTGAAAACATAGAACCTTGGCTTTCCGCCGCTGTCCGATGGGTGGCTCCCAAATCAGGGGAGCAGAACCCATCGGACAGTGCACCTCTTTGTCTCAGCCATAAGCGATTTCCTCAGGTGGGTGGTGTTCGGTGAAATCGCTTTAGCGCTCGACGTCTGTAGTGAGAGTCAACAGGGCAAAGCGTCGATGTAAATGGCTTTAACCAAGCCGGGGTTGACGTTGCCAGCCGTTGAGCACTCTCGGTTCAGATTTCGAGTAACGCTGGGGTGCTCGGCGTTGAAAGAGTTATAGCAACGGGGTATCCGCCCCCTGGCTAGCGGTGCCCGATAGGATTTATTGAATGATTAACGCTGTACTCAAAGGCTGAACCCCTTGAAATGGCGGAGTTCAATCTTTTTTTAGAGTGGGGGGACAAGTATTTTGCTCACCCTGCCCTGGTGTTTTTTTGGTTCACGTCGGCATTTCTGTACTCAGCCTAAAGGCTTTATGGCCAGGGGTTAGGGCCTAAATTGACCCTGAACAAGAAGACTTTTCTGAGTACTCAAATCGACCGCTTTTGCAAAAATTGATACAGAATGGAGGGTGCCTTTAAAAAAGAAAATTTTGCATTTGTATCCATTTTTTCTCTATTTAATAGAGAACGGTATCAGTCTTAACAGTCCTAAGGTTAAGCAACGTAAACGTCATCTATCTGGAGTAAGCAGCGTCTGTCCCGAATCGGGACTGAGGCAATCATTGGCACTATTTGGACTCTGAACCTGTGACCTGTGTAATACCAAATCCCGAATGAATACCCCCGACTTGTAGTAGGGGCGTAGCATGCTACGCCCCTACGGAGTTCATGATCATGGAATCGGGATTTACCAAATCGAACCTGGTATAAGACTCATCCCCATCGTTCCTACGCTCCGCGTGGAATGCTGATCGCAGCCCACCATCCATCTCCCGCCTTAAATCCGCAGGTTGTTAAGGATTAGTGAATTAAATAGAGAAGGTTTTGACAAATTTGCTACAGTTTATAGCGTGAAACCATGAACTAAACCCTGGAAAACCCATACTTTGAGTGCAAATTTTTGAGTTGTTGATCAGTCTCAAAAATCGGACAAACACCTTACCGCATCAGGTGTTGAGCTTGAGTGCACATTACTCACCCCTGGCTGTAAAAATACTCATTCCCAAGGTCAAAAAGACTCGTCCCCCAGCCTCTGAAAAACTTTAGATTCTGGTTTTCCTAAGGGTTTAGCGGTTGAGTACAGGGTTAATAGGTTTAGTAAGTTTGGATAGGCGCAGGCCGCGACGAGCCGCATTTGGGCCATTGCTATAAGCAGAGAAACAAACGCCTCCGCAACCGCAGCCAGAGCCATGTTTTTCTCCCTGTCGCGCTTTTCTACTAGGTTTGCTGTGGATGTCGCCGCCCTACGGCAGCGTCTGCCCTTGCTAGATGCCCTGATCGATGATGTTGCCATCATCTTTGAGCGCGACCCGGCGGCCCACCACTGGCTGGAGGTGCTGTGCTGCTATCCCGGTCTGCACGCACTGGTAGCCCATCGCCTAGCCCACGGGTTGCGCGATCGCAGCGTCCCCTTTCTGCCCCGGTTAATCGCCCACCTCAGCCGCTTTTTTACTGGCATTGACATTCACCCCGGCGCGCACCTTGGCCGGGGTGTCTTTATCGACCACGGCATGGGCGTGGTGATTGGTGAAACCGCGATCATTGGCGACTACTGCTTGATCTACCAGGGGGTCACCCTGGGCGGAACCGGCAAAGAAGCCGGCCAGCGCCACCCCATTGTTGGCCACCACGTGGTGATTGGCGCTGGGGCCACGGTCTTGGGTCGCATTGCCATTGGCGACTACGCCCGCATTGGGGCCGGGGCTGTGGTGCTGCGCTCGGTGCCCGCCCACTGCACCGCCGTGGGTATTCCCAGTCGCAACGTGTGCCACTGCAATACCCAAACTGCCCCCCTAGAGCACAGCCAACTGCCCGATACCGAAGCCGTTACCCTGCGATCGCTGATTGATCGCCTCGCAGCCGTTGAAGCCCAACTGATCGATCTCAAGCAGTCCCCCACCCATTCCTCCCTACTGGAGCTAGTGCCATGAACCAGTCCCTTCCCCTGCCCATCTGGGGGCAGACGGTGTCAGTCCAGCGGTGCGATCGCTGGTCGATCCACCGCCGTCTGCAAGAGCTCAATATCCCCTGCGCCTGCCCCGCCGACGGCACCCTGCGCGTCGAGGTCAACCACGCCCTGGCGCTGCTGCTAGTTCGCAGCGCCGTGCGTCAGTTCTCCACCTCCCGCCAGGAAGGCGTCGACTGGCTAGAGCGCTGTTGGCAAACCCAGGTGATCTGCGTTGCAAACTCGTAAATTGGGTTTCAGGTTTTAGGTTTCAGGTTCTGGTTTTCAGGTTTTAGGTTCTGGTTTTCAGGTTTCAGGTTGTGGGTTTCAGGTTGAAACTCCTCCACCAACACCCGACACCCGACACCCAACACCCGACTAACCCACCCCTGCCCCTCCCAGGAGGGGATGCCGACACCCGACACCCAACACCCGATCCCCAACACCCGCCCATTCATCCATCCCTAACGGAGTCTTCCCATGTCTACAACTCAGACCATGACCGAAACCCTAGTCCGCGCCTTTGGCGAGGTTGGCCCCAACCCCGTTGGCTTTGAACTCGATGTGACTGCCGCCATCTGTGAAGGGCTGAACCTGGCCTATGCCAGCTTCCAGGCTCTCTATTTTCAATACCAGAAACAGCACTTTGTGGTCGAAGGCGCTGAATTTTACTCGGTGCACGAGTTCTTTCAGGAGAGCTATGGCACCGCCCAGAGCAGCGCCCACGATCTGGCCGAGCGGCTCAACGGCCTCGGCGGCATCCCCGCTGGCACCTTTGGCACCCTCGCCGACCTCTGCTGCTTTACCCCCGAGCCCGATGGTGCCTATACCTGCCGCCAAATGCTCGAAAACGATCTGGCCGCCGAGCAGGCCGTGATTGCTCTGCTGCGCCGCCTCTCGGCCCAGGCCGAGAGCTTAGGCGATCGCGCCACCCGCTATCTCTACGACGAAATCCTGCTTAAAACCGAAGATCGCGCCTTCCACGTCGATCACTTTCTCACCCACGACAGCCTAACCCTGGCCTTCGTGGAGTCCTAGGGCCAACCGCGTAGGTTGGGTGCAGCGCTAGCGGAACCCACTGTTGGGTTCCACAGCAGTTCACCCAACCTACCCATTCACGATTTGTGTGCCGTTATTCCTCACCCTTCAGAGGTTTCCATTGTGATAGTTGCTCTTTCCGCCACCGCATTCCTGTTGAGTTTTGCTCTGATGTTCAAGGGGTTTTTGCAATTGCTATTGGTTATACCTACACCCCACGGGGAGGTGACTCAGCATCACCCCCACGTTCACCTGCCTAAGCCTTGAGGTCTGCCTAGATTCGTTCTCCTACTCTCTCAACCCCCGGTATTCACCATGCCCACCCCAATCTCCATCAACGACACCACCCTCCGCGACGGCGAACAGGCTGCTGGCGTCGCCTTTAGCCTTGAGAACAAGGTTGCGATTGCCAAGTTCCTCGATGCCATTGGCGTTCAGGAGCTAGAGGTGGGCATTCCCGCCATGGGGCGAGACGAGGCCAGAGCGATTCGCACCATCGCCGATCTGGGCCTCAACGCCCACCTGCTGGGCTGGAACCGGGCCGTCCTCTCCGACATTCAGGCTTCGATCCACTGCGGTCTGAAGCGGGTGCATATTTCCATTCCGGTATCTGAGATGCAGATTCAGGTAAAGTTTCAGGGCCGCTGGAGGGCCATGCTAGAGCACCTGCGCGACGCCATTTCCTTTGCCCGTGACCATGGGTTGGAGGTGAGCGTAGGTGGCGAAGACAGTTCCCGCGCCGATGAGGCTTTTTTGAGCGACGCCGCCCAGTACGCCCAGGAGTGGGGGGCCTTTCGCTTTCGCTTTTGCGACACGGTGGGCATTCTCGACCCCTTTACCACCTACGACAAAGTGCAAAAGCTGGTCAATGCCCTGGAGATTCCGGTCGAAATGCACACCCACAACGACCTGGGCCTGGCCACCGCCAACGCCCTGGCCGGGGTGCGGGCCGGGGCCACCTCCGTCAACACCACCGTCAATGGCCTAGGCGAACGCGCTGGCAACGCTGCCCTCGAAGAAGTGGTGATGGCGATGAAGCACCTCTACGGTCTCAAAACCGGCATTCGGTCCCAGCACTTTCTAGAACTCTCCCGCTTTGTGGCCAAGACCGTTAACTGCGCCGTGCCTCCCTGGAAGGCGATCGTGGGCGACAACACCTTTGCCCACGAGTCGGGCATCCACGCCCACGGGGTGCTGCAAAACCCCAGCACCTACGAGCCCTTTGACCCCAGCGAAGTCGGTCGCCAGCGCAGTTTGGTGGTAGGCAAACACTCTGGTCGCCACCTGATCAACCAGGTGCTGTCAGCCCAGGGCATCCACCTCGACCCCGATCTCGGCCAGGAGGTGCTGAATGAAGTCCGCGATCGCGCCGTCTCCCTCAAGCGCAGCCTCACCGTCAATGAGCTACTTAGCGTTGTTGCTTCGCAGAGGTAGGTGAGTAGGTGGGTAGGTGGGTAGGTGGGTAATTTGTCTGTTCCAACCTCCCACTCACCCACTCACTCACCCACTCACTCACCCACTCACTCACTCGCCCACTCATCAACGAACTCCAATGAAAGTCATGCTCCGCACCAACGCCGCCGGTAAGCTGCTAGCTTACGTGGCTAAGAAAGACCTCGAAGAAGAAGTGGTGTCTCAAACAGCAGGCGACAACGCCCAAATATTCACCCTGTCGAACGGCTGGGAACTCTCCATTGCTGGCCTCAGCGACCCGATCAAAACGCCCCAAACCGTCGAGGCCAGACGGTTGAACTGAAAAGATGTCCTCTCCCAGGAGGGGAGGGTACCGACCAAAATTCCCTCAGACCCACCCCGCCCTTCGGGCACCCCTCCCAGGAGGGGAGAGTACCGACCAAACCTCGAAATTCACCCCCTCACCCCCTCACCCCCTCACCCCCTCACCAAAGGAGCGTCCCCATGGCTGACACCACCACACTGCCCCCCTGGATGTTTAACCTGGATGGCACCTTTTTAGGCTTCGTTGAAGCCGACCCCGCCAAAGCCAAAACGATTCGCCTAGATGTCGATGGCGAGGTGCTGACGATTAAGCTGCGCAAAGACGTGCGGCGGGTGCTGCGATCGCGCCTGCAACCCGGCGACTACCTGCGCTGCATTGGCCGCAGCGATCTGGACGGCGACACCATCAAACTCAAGGCCCACCAGGTGTTTACCCTGCTCACTCCCCTACCCACGTCCTGCCCACTGCCCGCCGCCACTCCCCTACCTACCCAGGCATCCACCCCTGCCCCTAAGCTCAAAATTCAGGTGTGCCGCAAGTCGGGCTGTCAAAAGCGGGGCGGGCAGCAGCTGGTGGTGGCCCTAGAGCAGGCGCTGCGCGATCGCAATCTGCAAACCCAGGTCGAGATTCAGTACACCGGCTGCCAAAAACACTGCTCTGAAGCCCCCACCTTCACCGTTTCTCCCGGTCATCACCGCTACAGCCGGGTGCAGCCCTCCCGCCTGCCTGCCATTTTAGATCGCCACCTAGCCCCCACCAAACCCCATCCTGGGTCGGTCTAATGGTGGTGTCGTTGGCTGATCGCACCCCTCCGAGGGCGGCCTACCGCCCTCCCCGAGAGCCATTGTTTTACTACTTTGCCTACGGTTCCTGCATGTGCCCAGTAGACCTCAAGCGCTCCCTGGGCGAAAACACCCACCCCTACGTCATCGGGGCCGCCACCCTAAAGGACTATCGCCCCGGCTTTCACTACTACTCGCCCCAGCGTCAGTGCAGCGCCCTCGACATTCTGCCTGCCCCCGGTCACGAGGTACAGGGAGTGCTCTACCGACTGCCCTGGCGGCTTAGCCCCCGCCTCGACCAGCGCGAAGAAGTACACCAGGGCAGCTACCGCCATGAGATGGTCACCGTCCACAGCACCAAACGGGTCTACCACCGGGTTCGCACCTACGTTGTGGTACACAAAACGACCCAAGAAATCGCCCCCAGCGACTGGTACTCCAGCGTCGTGCTGCGGGGGGCAATCACCTGCCACCTGCCCGAGCAATACTGCTGGCAGCTGTTTCACCATATGCGACAGCTGCAACGAGCTTAATCGGTCAACCTCCGGATATGGGATCAAACGCAAGGATGAACTTTTGTTAAGTAATAATTGGTTTTGTAATATAGTCATCAAACTATCAAAAAAAAGGCAGAAAAAGCGTCTTATCGACAACACAAATTTTTTGTGAGTAGTCCACTCTGAACCTATTTTGGGGAATAAAAAAGAAATAGTTAAACTGTATTCAGGGTCATGGAATTCGGGTGTTTGGGTTGCTATCCCTAATAGGGTAAATCACTCAAAAGGGGGTTTCTCAATGGTATACACCGTTAAAGAAGGTTGCATTACCTGTGGTGACTGCCGCGACCTGTGCCCCACTGGTGCGATCAAAACTAACGAAAACGGAAACAAAACGGCTTTTTGGATTGACCCCACCCTGTGCGATGGTTGCCCAGACGTTGAGGTACCCCGCTGTGTCGGTGCCTGCCCGGTCGATTCCTTGGCCCCCCTGCGGGCCAAAAAAGGGCGGAACAAAAGCACCCTGCTGCCCGCTGCAATTCCCACCATTTTTCTCAATGGCAAGACCACCCCTTTCGCCTCATCTATGGTGGTGTGGGAGGCCTGCAATATTTTGGCCCAGCGCCAGTCGCTCCCCTGGCATGCCGATTCGGCTGACCGACTGTGCTATCAGCGATCCATCCATCGGGGACAGGGGGGTATGCGATTTCGGCTAGACACCAACCCAGAGGCGGACGACTCTACTGCAATGCCCTACGAGATGGGGATTGCCGCCCTGGATCGATTTGATCTGCGCGCCGCCTGCCTGCATCTAATTTTTGCTGCCTGCGCCACCAACCACGATCGCCCCTGGGAAGAGTCCTTCGTGCTCAATGACCAGCACATTGAGCAGTACTTGGGCCTTAACCGCCGTAAAGATCTGACCAAGCTCGAAAAGCTCACCCTGATCAAAGAGCTGGTTTACCAGGCTTGCCAAATCCTGGTTGCCCTCGACTGGCCTCGCCAGGGCAAGGTGCAGGGGTTTTCTCTGACCGAGCACCCGGTCTGGCAACTGCTCGACACCCAGTACTATTTTGAGGAAGACGCCGAGGGAGATCGACACTTGATTGGGCTCAGCTTTACGGTGCAGGCAGGCCGCTGGGCGCAGCATTTTCTCAACCGGCAAGACTACCGCAAGCAAACCGCCTTTTACCAGTATGGCACCCTGCCCCAGTCGCTGCTGACCGAAGTGATGGGCAGTTGGCAACAGCATGAAGGGGCCGTGCGGCTACTGCTGTGGCTCGTGTTTAAGCTGCGCCTGGGCAGCGACCACCGGATGACGGTGCGTACCCTGCTGCGCCTGGCCTACGGCGATGACCGTCTCACCGAAGCTACCACCGTCCGCGGTGCCCACAAGCGCCTGCTCAAGATCTTTGAGAACGATTTAGAAGCCATCAGCGCCTACGGCATCCAGTCCCAGTTTGACCCAGAGACCTACGGCCCGGATATTCAACCGCTGTGGGCCAGGGTGGCCGAAATTCCTGACGATGCCGATGCCGCCCTCGCCTTTTGGACTGACGATGCCAACCGCGATCGCAGCCTCACCGACCGCGCCCCCCGCGACAAGTGGCAGCGCCTGCTCAACGCTCGCCTGCTGGGGTTTGAGCTGCCCGAAGATTGGCAGCAAAGTCTGCGCAAACCCCGCCCCCAGCGTCGCCGCTCGTCCAAATCGACAGCCCCACCCGCCGCCAGCGCCCTCTCTAGCGATGCCATCAAAGCAGCTCGCCAGCAGCTCAACCTCAGCCAGCGGGCCCTAGCCCAGCGCCTCGGCAAAAGCCAAAGCTGGATTCGCGACGTCGAAAACGGGCGGTTTAATATCGGCGCCAGTGATCGCACCTTGATCCAAACCGTTCTGGGCCTAGGCTAGGGGATGCGCTTGTAGCTTTTTCCAGCAGGCTATGTTCTAGTTGAACTCACGTTAGGGACTAGCCAATAAATAAAGTCCCAGCGTCATTCCCGCGCAGAGCCTGCCCCTGCGAAGGCGTGGGGCGGGAATCTAGCCTAGAGTATCTACCCTTTCTAGTACCTTATTTCGACGCGAATCCCTTAGCCTTGCGATCGCCCGCGGAGTCTCACCCCTGCCTCGATCTGGTCGCCGGGATAGAGGATAACCTGCTCGCCTTCGACGAGTCCCGATTCCACCACGGCGGCAACGTCACTGCGGGGGCCAAGGGCCACCTGGCGCTGCTGGGCGCGGCCATGCTCTTTGACAAAGGTGCACCAGTCGCTAGCACAGCGAAATAGGGCGCTGAGTGGCACCGTCAGTACATCTTGGCCCTCCCACACTACAATCTGGGCCTCGACCCGAAACCTGTCTCCCAGGGGCACGGCGGGGTCGGCGAAGTCGGCGATCACATTCACCCGCTGCTCCTCTACCCCCAGGGCAGATACCTCAGTGAAGGCGGCGGGTTCCACCTGACGCACGGTAGCCGTCAGGGTCTCGTCACCGCCCCAGCGATCTAGGTAAACCGGGTCGCCGGCGGACACCCGCACCGCGTCGGAGGAAAGAATGTCAATCACCAGCTCCAGGCCACCGGGGTCGCCTAGGGTGAGCAGAGGGGTACCAGCGGCGATGTAGCGGGCGCTGGGCTCTAACACTTCCAGTACGCGCCCAGCGGCGGGGGCGGCCAGGGTGGCCCGGCGGGCGTCGTCGGCCAGGCTGACCAGCTCTGCATTGAGGGCGGCCAGCTCCCCCTCGTACACGTCGAGCAAATAGTCTGGGTCTTGCTGCTCGGCGGTGAGCACCGCCAGGTTGGCCTGGGTCGCCTGCACATCGGCCTGGGCGGCGGTCACCTGCTGGCGGGCGGTGGCCAGGGCCTGCTGCCGCTGGGTGACGGCCAGCTCCATGGCCTCTAGTTCCTGACGGGCGATCGCCCCCCGGCTTTCTAGGGTGGCCATGCGATCGCGGTCTCGCTCCGCCTGCTCTAGGGCGGCCTGGGCCTCGCTCACCTGGGCCTGGGCCTGGGCCTCCTGGGCACGGGCCGCGCGAATGCGGGTCTCTGCCTGGGTCAGGGCCTCGGGCTTGGGCCGCTGGGTCTCAACCCCCGCCAGCTGGGCCTGCACCGAGCGGCGACGGGCCTGGGCCGCCTCCACCTGGCTGGTCAAGGGCAGCGGGTCGAGGCGAGCGAGAATGGCCCCGGCCTCAACGGCGTCCCCCTGCCGCAGGGCAATGCGCTGGAGTTCCCCCGCCACCGGGGCGGCGATCACGTAGCGATCGCGCACCCGCGTCTGGCCCTCGGCATTCACGGTCACCTGCAAGGTGCCCCGCTCCACCAGGGCCAGGTCTACCGCCACGGGCTGGGGTCGAAAGGCATAGACCACCAGCCCCGCTAGACCCACGCCGCCGAGGACGTAAAGCAGCCGGCGCAACCATTTGCGCTGGCGGGGGGATGCCGCTTTACCGTTATGGTCGAGGTTCGGAAGCGTGGTGGAGTCGGTGCTAGTCATAGGTTGAATCCCTCCTTAGATAATGCTGGAGACAAGGCTGAGTTTTGAACTTTGAATTTTGAACTTTGAATTTTGAACTTTAAACGGGGGTGCATTAGGGCAATGGGGAGGGCTGTAGCAAGGTTGAGTGGCGCATTACGGCAGTGCGGAGAGAGTTGGCAGCGAGCCAAGTGGCCTGAAGCCTAATGCACCCTACGGACTGACCCACCCCTACCCCTCCCAGGAGGGGACAGTCGGACTGTTCTTCCCAAAAATTGTTTAATCCCAAACTCAGATCGATACACTCTACGGACTGACCCACCCCTACCCCTCCCAGGAGGGGACAGTCGGACTGTTCTTCCCAAAAATTGTTTAATCCCAAACTCAGATCGATACACTCTACGGACTGACCCACCCCTACCCCTCCCAGGAGGGGACAGTCGGACTGTTCTTCCCAAAAATTGTCTAATCCCAAACTCAT
>DAIPYU010000019.1:0-20705 GCA_036782635.1 Nodosilinea sp. CTOTU7353 | reverse complement strand
CCAGGAGGGGACAGTCGGACTGTTCTTCCCAAAAATTGTCTAATCCCAAACTCATACCGATACACTCTACGGATCCATTTCTCCACATCTCATCACCCCACCTCTTCACCCCTTCACCCCCCACCCATCCACCCATCCACCTCACTCCCTCGTCTTCAGCACCGCAATCAAATCCAGCCCGTGCAGCTGGTGGGCAATCAGCAGGCCAGAGCCGATCGCCGCCGTGGCAGTGACGAGCAGGGCAAACAGGTAGCTGGCAGGCTGAATCACGAAGGGCAGGCGAAACAGCTCAGAGTCAGCGGCGGCGGACTGGCTCAGCGCCCAGGCCAGGCCGTAGCCGATCACCCAGCCCAGGGGCACCGCCGTCAGGGTCAGCACCCCCTGTTCCCCCAGCAGAATGAAGGCGATCTCCCTCTGGGTGAAGCCAATGATGCGCAGGGTGGCCAGCTCACGGCTGCGCTCGGAGAGAGCAATGCGGGCGGCATTGTAGATCACCCCGACGGAGATGATGGTGGCAAACAGCATCAGGACGGCGTTCATGGCCCCGGAGGTAGCTCCCACGGTTTCGTTGAACTGGGTGAGGGCGGTTTGGCGCTGGGCCACCCCGGCGATCGCCGGAGTCTGCTTGAGCTGCCGGTAGAGAATGGCCATGGCGTTGTGGTCCACCAGCAGGTAGGCACCGGAGTAGCTCTGGGCCTCCTGCATCAGGGTGTTGAGGGCGGTGACCTCCATATAGGCCGACAGGCCCACCAGTTCGTCCACCAGACCGGCCACGGGCACCGATCGGGTGGGGCGCGCCCCCTCCAGCACCTCCACCGTGAGCGAGTCACCCACCTGCACATGCAGCAGCTCCGCCAGCTTTTGGCTGAGCACAATGCCGCCGCTGGGCAGGGGCACCGCCCGGAGCTCGCTGTCGATCAGCTGGCGCAGGGTGCTAGGGGCCGACAGCCCGGTGATGCTGCCCAGGCGAGATCGCTGCTCAAACCGCAGCCGCACCGGCACCGCCCGAAACGGCTCCACCCGCAGCACCCCCGGCAGCTGGGCCAGCTCGTGGCGCACCCGGCCCGACAGCGGTTGGGTAAAGGTGAGGGTGATGTCTTCTCGCTGCACCGTCTGAAACTGCACCGCCATGATCTCGTCGATGGCATCGCCGAAGTAGCCCCCCACCACGAGAATGCCCACCGCCAGGGAAATGCCAATGATCGCCAGGAGGGCCTGCCAGGGCCGGCGCTCCAGGTTGCGCAGAATGATCCGCCCGGCGGGGGAGAGCAGCCGCTGCAACCCCATGCGCTCTACCAGCGTGGGCTTAAAGCTGGCGGGGGGCTCGGGCCGCATCGCCTCGGCCGGGGGCAGGTTGACGACACTGCGCACCGCGTTGAAGGCTCCGACTAGGGCGGCGATCGCACTCACCGCCACCGCTCCCAGCATCAGCCCCAGCCCGGCCCGGTACTGCACCGCCGGAAACTGGTAGTACTGGGTATAAAATTCGGTGAAACTCGCCCCCAGCCAGCGGCCCAGGCCAATGCCCACCGCCGCCCCCAGGGCCACCACCACCAGCACCAGCTTGAGAAAGTGCAGCCCCACCTCGCCATTGCTGTAGCCAAAGGCCTTGAGCACCGCGATCTGGTCGCGCTGGGTGCTGATCAGCCGGGCCAGCACCATATTCAGCAAAAAGGCAGCAATGCCCAGAAAGATCACCGGCAAGATCAGCGCCATCACCTGGAGCTGCTGGAGGTCATCGGTTAAGAACCGGTGGGACATCTGGTTGTCGCGCCCATAGGCCCCCAAGCCCCCGTAGCGCGCTAAAACCTGGTCGAGACGATAGATCACCGCCTGGGGGTTGGCCCCAGGGGTCAGCATCAGCACCACATCGTTGAAAGCGCCATCGAGGTCAAAGGCAGTGGCTAGCGCCTCGCGCCCCATCCAAAAGACGCCAAACCGCTGACTGTCAGGCAGTAGCTCGGTGCCGCTAATTTCGTAGATGTACTCCGGCGACAGGGCCGTGCCGACGAGGCGCAACTCCTGCCAGCGCCCGTTGATCACCGCGCTGACAGTATCCCCCAGGGCCAGGTTATTCGCCGCCACAAAGGCGGGGCTGGCGATCGCCTCATCGGCCCGACCGGGCTGAAAATATCGCCCCGACTGCAACACAATGTCGTTGAGCACGGGCTGAGGCTGCTCCGGCATCGAGACCAGCCGCCCGGTAGCCGGGTCCTCGAGCCCCGGCACCGCCAGGGTGACGGTCTCCACCACCCGCGATCGCGCCTGCTCCACCCCAGGAATGTCTCGAATTTGCGCCATCACCCCCTCCGGTGCCCGCTTCAGCTGCCCAAACACCTCGGCAAAGCGGTACTGGCTGTAGTACTGCTCTTGGGCCAGCAGCAGCGACTGGTAGGTGCTGGTCATGGTCACCAGGCTGGCAATGCCGCAGGCCACGATCAGCACAATGGCGATTACCTGGCCCCGCAGGCTGCGCAGGTCGCGGAGGAGTTTGCGATCGAGGGAGAGCATGGCCACTACCACTCCAGCTCCTCTGGCTTCGCTCGCTGCTGGTTGTGCGCGACGGTGTGGATTTGGCCGTCGCGCATGGTGATGACGCGATCGCCCATGGCACCAATGCCGGCGTTGTGGGTGATGATCACCACGGTGGTGCCCAGCTCTTGATTGACGTGGGCCAGCACCTCTAGCACCAGCTTGCCGGTGGTGAAGTCGAGGGCACCGGTGGGTTCGTCGCAGAAGAGTACCTCCGGGCGCTTGGCGATGGCGCGGGCGATCGCCACCCGCTGCTGCTGCCCGCCGGAGAGCTGGGAGGGGAAGTGGTCGAGGCGATCGCCCAGCCCCACCAGTTCCAGTGCTACCTCGGGCCGCATTGGGTGGGGGGCGATGTCGGTCACCAGGGCGACGTTTTCGCGGGCGGTCAGGCTGGGGATCAGGTTGTAGAACTGGAAGATAAAGCCAATGGACTCACGGCGAAAGCGGGTGAGCAGGCGATCGCCCCCCGCCGTCAGGTTTTGGGTTCTAAAAAACACCTCGCCGCTGGTGGGCACATCCAGCCCGCCGAGAATATTCAGCAGGGTGGATTTGCCGCTGCCCGACGGCCCCAGCAGCACCACAAACTCGCCTTCGTAAAGGTCGATATCCACCTGGCTCAGGGCGTGCACCGCCACCTCGCCCATCTGATAGGTCTTGGTGATCTGCCGACCGTGGAAGATGGCCGCAGTGGCCGCCGGAGCCTGGGAGATCATAGGGATTTTCCCGTAGAATTGAGACTGCTGGGAATCTAAATACCAACCAGTATCTGCATTTCTAAGTATACAAATACCAACCGGTATCTCGATGCCGTCGTTGTGAAAGGAAACATTTGATGCCCAAGCCGCGCCTCACCCGTGAAGAAAGCCGCCGCCAGACCCGCGACCGCCTGCTCACCGCAGCGGCTAAGGTCTTTGCTAAACAGGGGTTTAATGGCGCATCTGTAGAGGATATCGCCGAGGCGGCGGGCTATTCCAAAGGGGCGGTATACTCCAACTTCGCCAGCAAGGAAGACCTGTTTCTGGCCCTGATCGATCAGTGCCTGGCGGCGGAAATCGAGAGGCTGGGCGACAGCCTCGATCTGGCGAATTGGGAGGCCGAGTTTGGCCGCGAACTCACTGAAAACCGCACTCTCAACCTGCTCACCATCGAGTTCTTTCTCTACGCCATGCGCAACGAGTCGGCTCGCGAAAAGCTGGCCCAGCGCTACCACGCCGCCTACGAGGTGTTGGCCCAGGTGCTCGACCAGCACTACCGCAAAACCGGTCAGCCAATGCCGATGCCGCCCCTGGCGCTGGCCTGGGCCTTGACCTCCTTCGGCACCGGGCTGTTTCTACAAACCTGCGTTGACCCCGCCGCTGCCCCTGGAGGTCTGTACATGGCTGGCCTTCAGCAGATGCTCTACGGCACAGCCCCAAACCCTACCCCAGTCAAGGGGTGAGCCTATACCAATGGATCGACATGACAAGAATGCGGCAATGTTCTAAGCCTGTGTATTGGTGTCATCCAGGTCGCCCAAACCTATGAGCAGTAAGGCGCAATTAAATATAAAACCTTCGTTAGGATGGGCAAAGCAACGCGTGCCCATCATCAGGGAGATGGGCACGGCCTCTGAGGCCTTTGCCCATCCTAAGTTTAATGACAACTACCTACTTAGCGGTTGAGGCAGAGTCCAGTCACGGGGTCATGGATTGAGACAGATTTAGAGAATCAAATGGTTTTACGCGCCAACCGTTTGATCCGAGCTGATCCGAGCCTTTGACATTAAATTTTTTCGTTCAATGCACTGAGTGAAGAATTTTCACCCGTTGACCAAAGCTATAAAAATTAATCAGACAAGCTGAAGCTTACTCAAGGAAGTTGCGATCATCGTCAAGGCAAGCATCCCATCTGGCGGAGAGGGCGTCGGCAACCATAACCTCTAGGGTAGCGGTGTTGAGCGATCGCGTAATTTGCTCGTGCATAGGGTCTGACTGCGGCATCAGGCGCAGCCGTCGGTTGTCTTGTACGAGGTCAAAATAGCTACCGTCAGCGTCGGTGCTGCCAATTTCTAGGCAATCAAAACTATAAACGTTGATATATAAGGTATGATTGGCGACCAGCGTAGCCTGCTGGTTGTCGGCAAAGACCTCCATCACCAGGCCCTGACCTTCGGAGATGTAAACGTCGTCTTGAAGATGACGATATCGCACTTGCCCCAGGTCTTGTAAAAGCCTGAGCATGTCGGTTTTGTTGACAACGATCCCGCTATCGATTAAACAAGGAGCGGGGACGCTCAAATTTCTGGCACGCTCGTGATTCATGGGTTTTTAACCACGCTACGTTGGCTGTGGAGCAAGGCCTGTGGCGATCGCTCCTGCGAATCTATATCCACGATACTCGATATTGCTGGGAATGATCTGCCTGGCAATATCCCCGCTGGGGGGGTAATCCCTGACATTATTTGGCCAAAGGCCCAGAGATTAAGCCTTCTGCCAGAATGCTAAGGTCTCAGTAATTTTGCTGAAATGTTGTTCTTAGCGCAGGCCATAGCGCAGAGGTGGATGCTTGACTCCGTTGCCCCCCGCGCAGTCCAACCAGATCACCCCTAGACCCGGCTGGTTTGCCCGCCTGGGCGGCGCTATTCTTTTCTACACAAAGCTGCCCCTGCCGCCGGGGTGGCGACCCCGCTTTGAGGGTATTGCCCCGCTGGCCCCGGTGGTGGGCCTGGGCTTGGGCATTGGCCTGGTCGCGCTAGATCTGGCCCTAGGGCGGCTGGCCATGCCGCCCTTAACCCGCAGCGCCCTGGTGATTGGCCTAGGGGTATGGCTGACCGGGGGGCTGCACCTAGACGGCGCGATGGATACCGCCGACGGCCTGGCGGTGATGGACCCGCAGCGGCGGCTGGCGGCGATGGGCGACAGCCACAGTGGAGCCTTTGGGGTAATGGCAGCGATCGCCATTCTCGGCCTTAAAACCCTGGCCCTGGCTGAGCTAGGCCCTGGGCGCGGCTGGGTACTGATCGCCGCCCTGGTCTGGGGCCGCTGGGGGCAGGTGGTGGCGATCGCCCGCTACCCCTACCTGCGGGCCGAGGGCAAAGGGGCGCTGCACCGAGAGCATATGCGCCAGCCCCAGGACTGGCTACTGGGTCTAGGGCTAGCGCTGGCGCTCCACGGGCTTTGGGCCTGGCGCTCACCCCATCAGCTGGCCCTCGTTGGCATTTCCCTGCTAGGTGGGCTGGGCTTTTCTCTCGCTCTGGGGGCATGGCTGAACCGCCGCCTCGGGGGCCACACCGGCGATACCTACGGGGCCACGGTGGAATGGACTGAAACCCTGCTGCTGTGTTTGGCTACTCTGGGCTAGTTATGTTGGCTAACAACCATTGCTGGGGGTGTCAGGTGCTAGGTTTCAGGTTTCGGGAGCGGTTGGCCGACTTATGCCGCAGAGGATTACCGAATCGCCCCCAGGGTATTCTTCCAACTTAGCTCCTTGCCCAGCACCGTCAGCGCCTTTTGGTCGGCCCCGCTAAACAGCTCGCTCTCCACCAGCTCGGCCAAGACCTGCTGGGCCAGCTGGGCGGCCAGCATGCCCCCTGACCTAAGCAGGTGGCTGTAGTAGCTAAACTGCGTCTGCCCCTCCTGGTTGCAGTGAAAACTATGGACCTGCTCCGGCGGCATTTTATAGACCGAGGTATTGGCGGGCACCACCACCTGAGGGATGCCCTGCTTACCATAGGTGCGTCCGTCTTTTTCTTCTAGAGTACCGACCAGCACTATGCCTAACAGGGTGCGGATCTCTTGAACCAGGTCGGGGGTAAATAGCGGATCGGGTTCGCTCGACAGTCTTGGCCCGCTGTTTAAAAATGCAGGGTTAAATAACTGAGAGTTATACACTAGACCGACCGCCCAGTGGCGATCGCTATCAAAGCTGACAAACTGGCCAAAACCGCAGTCTTCAGGTGATGGGGGCGAACAGACATCCTGGGCATCATCGACCTGAACGACGTAGTCGCAGTGAGAGTTAGATTTCACCACTTTGCCGAGGCGGCACGGGGGCAGGGTCGAATCCATAGAGCAATCTAGGGTGGAACATGGGTACTTATTGTAGTGCGTTTCTAGATTCTGGCGGCCCCTTGGCGAGCGTCAAACCTTTAGAATCCCTGCTTCATCACGCCCGCAATTTCATCACCATCAGAGGAATCCCGCTCAAGACCAGCAGACCAACCAGCAAATAGTTACCCTGCCTTAGATCAAAATCTCGCAGCACAATTCTCCACCGCAGCTTCATGATGTAGCAGCCCAGCACAATGTCGAACAGCCCCATAAAAATAGCTAGGAAGAGACCCACAGCCAGTAGGGCACCGGCTGAGTCAATGCCCAGGTTCGGAATCCAGAAATAGCAGATCGCAAACAGAATCAAAGTACCGCTGATCAGGCTGAGCTGCTTTGCCTTTTTCGTTCCCAGTCGGGGGGCGACGACGGCGTTGCGAACAATGCCGTGCAGGGTCTCAGCTCCAGCTAAGGTAAACCCAAGAACAATCAGCTCTAGGACAAGTCTCATCTAGCTGACCTGTGGCTTTGGGGTAAATCGCTGGCCCATAAATCGCTGGCCCAAGAGTATGCCAACTAAAAAAGCGTCCATTTCTAGAACATGAACTCGGTCCGTTGGGCTAGTCGCGGTGAAATTCCGGATAAGTATTTAGTTGGGACTATCTAAAGCTGAAACCCTTCGTCAAAGTTGCGGCGGGTCATGGGCTGGTTGACCTCTAGACCCTCGCCACCGAGCAGGGTCAGCGGTTTACCCTCCACCGAGATCCACACCGGGGCGGCGGGGTCAAAGGCGGTGGCGGTGTAGATCACCTGGCCCAGGCGACCGATCATGGCCGCGCTGCCGCCGCCGGTTTCAAAATCGCCCGACAAATCGACGTGAACGCCGTCAGCATCTACCGAGGCGCTGAGCAGCTGAGTTTGCTCGGGAATAGTGGTGAAGGCCTCCTGGCTGGGGTCGCCAGGCTTGGAGAGCAGATTGCTAAAGACCGCCGCTACCCGGTCGGAGGGCGACGCATCAGCGGCCACGGAAACAGACTGAGCCACCAGCTCAAAGCTAGTGCCGTCATCTTTGAGCCAGTAGACTTGGCCGGTCATCTCGACCGGGGCGGGCTGGGTGGCCGGGTCTTGAGCGCCGGGCTGCTCGGCGGTCTGGGTCGGCACCGTCGGATCGGGCACGGTCAGCAGCGGGTCGGTCTCTAGATCAATGCTCGGAAACTCTGCCACCGGGGGAGTTGGGTTGAGGGCGCGCCAGGTAAACCAGGCCACAGACCCGCCCGAGGCCAGCACCAGGGTGGCTAGCCCAGCCGCAATGCCGAGGGGAATTTGCCGGAGCTTGTCTTTGTAGTCCATGGTGAGGTACCAAAGGGGGGCACGAGGGATTCACACAATTAGCCTAGGGCAGCCCAGGCCAACCTAGGGCACAGGGGGGACAGCTTCTAAAGCTGGCTGTCGCATTCTGTCGCATCAGGAAGGGAGAGGTTGGCTCTATTCTGGCAAAGATAGCCACATCCAGCTCATTGTCACGCACTTTAAAGTTGAGAATGCGGGCGGTGATGCCCGACTCCTCTAGCAGGCGCAGGGTTAGCCGCGCCTGGGCACCCTGCACAAACGACTCCAATAGCTGGGGCGGGGTATCTTCGCCGTCGACAGTGATTTGGGGGGCAACCAGGGCAAACCGATGGCCGTTGAGCACCCTCAGCCCTAGGTCTACGGCGATCGCAATATTTTCGTCGGCCACCCGGTCTTCGAGATCGACCAAGATGCGAAAGCGATCGCCCTCTAGAAACTCTAGCGATGGATTGGCCAGCCCGTAGCGGTTTTGCTCGCGATCGCCTACGGCCCCCGGCAGGCTAAATTGCAGGGTGTCGAGCCAGCCCTGCACCAGGGGCGACTGCAAGAAAACATTGAGATCGCTGGCCTTGAGACGCAGGCGCAGGGCCGTCTGGGCGGGTTCGTCGAGCACCAGTTGGCCCTGCTGGAGCCGGGCCAGATCGACATCCACCGCGTCGGCCTCAAGGTCGATGGAGTCGATGCGCAAGCCGGGCAGCTGCCGGGTCTCAACGCCCCGAGCGGCAATGCGAGTTTGCTCAATGCGGCCATTGATCAGCTGATAGTTGGGCACGTTGTCGATGCGCACTTGCAGAGACTCGGCCCCGGCCAGCTGGTCGCGCAGGGCGGCCTCGGCGAGGGTGTCTACCACCACGCCCCCGGTGCCCAATACCCCCAGTAGGGTCGAGAGAATAATAGTGATCAGCTCCATGGCCCGTTCCTTATCTATACAGCTGGGGCTACCGGCTGGCCAGCAGTTCGTCGTCGATCCAGCCCTTGACCAGGGCCACCACCTCGGTCAGGGCCACCTCTTGCACAATGCCCGTAGAGCGCTCGACCACCTCGACCTTGCCGTCGCCCAAGGCCCGCCCGGTGACAATGCGGTAGGGAATGCCAATCAGATCGGCGTCTTTAAACTTGACCCCGGCCCGCTCGTCGCGATCGTCGAGCAGGGCATCGACCCCGAGGGCCAACAGCGCTTTATAGATCGCCTTGGCGGCCTCCACCTGTAAATCGTCGCCCATGTTGGGGATGACCACAATCACCTGGTAGGGGGCGATCGCCACCGGCCAGACAATGCCGTTTTTGTCGTGGGATTGCTCCACCGCCGCCTGGGCCAGGCGCGACACCCCCACCCCGTAGCAGCCCATCACCAGGGGCAGCTCGGCCCCGGTTTCGCTGGTGTAGGTGGCCCCCAGTTTCTCAGAGTATTTGGTGCCCAGCTGAAAGATGTGGCCAATCTCAATGCCCCGCGCGGTTTGCAGGGTTTGGCTGGGGTCGTGGCGAGCGCGATCGCCCGCCGCCGCCTTGCGCACATCCACCACTTTTTGGGGCAGGGTGAAGTCTTTGCCCCAGTTGCCGCCCACGGTGTGGTAGCCCGATTCGTTGGAGCCGGTGACAAAGTTTTTCAGTGCGGTGGCGGTGGCGTCTACCAGGCGCAAAAACTTAGGTTCCAAATCCTTACTGCCCTGAATATAGTCGTCGCCCAGGTCGGGGGCCATGTAGCCCAGGGGCAGGGGCTGGGCCGCCCACTGGCCCTGGGCCTCTTCGTCGGGCACCCCCAGACTCAGCAGCGCCGTACCGCCGTAGTCGGCGGCCAGCTTGGTCAGCTCGTTGGTGAGCTTGACCTCGTTGACATCCTGATCGCCGCGCAGGCTGACCAGCACCAGCACCACCCTGCCGCTGTCGTAGACCGCCTGGTAGAGCACGTTCTTGACGATCTGGGTGGGCGAGCACTGGAGCAGCTTGGCCAGCGAGTCAATGGTGGGGGTGTTGGGGGTGTCGAGCTTCTCAAACTTGGTAAAGGTTGAGAGCACTGCTTCCACCGGCAGAGAAACGGCCTTCTCCACGTTGGCGGCGTACTTGCCGTCTTCGGTGTAGAGCACCTCATCTTCGCCCGCCTCGGCCAGCACCATAAACTCGGTGGAGCCAGACCCGCCGATCGCCCCAGAGTCGGCATCTACCGCGCGAAACTCGAGGCCGCAGCGGCGCAGAATATTGCTGTAGGCGGTGTACATCTCCTGGTAGGTGTCTTTGAGGCTGCCCTCGTCGGCATGAAACGAGTAGCCGTCTTTCATAATGAACTCGCGGCCGCGCATCAGGCCAAAGCGGGGGCGAATCTCGTCGCGAAACTTGGTCTGAATCTGGTACAGATGCAGGGGCAGCTGCCGGTAGGAGCGGATCATATCGCGGGCGACGGCGGTGATCACCTCTTCGTGGGTGGGGCCGAGGCCCATCTCCTGCTGGCGGCGATCAATCAGCGAGAACATGATGCCCTCGGCCTTGGTATAGGTGTCCCAGCGGCCCGACTCGCGCCACAGCTCGGCGGGCTGCAGCTGCGGCAGCAGACATTCCTGTGCCCCGGTGACGTTCATCTCCTCGCGGACAATGTCAGAAATTTTGTTGAGCACCCGCAGCAGCAGCGGCAGGTAGGCGTAAACCCCGCTGGCAACGCGCCGCATGTATCCCGCCCGCAGCAGCAGCTTGTGGCTAGGAATTTCGGCCTCTGCCGGCTCTTCCCGCAGGGTGACAAACAGCATTTGGGATAGACGCATGGGGGCCTCCAGGAGGGATGGAAAAAGCGCGGTGTAAACGACTCATAGGCCATAGTAAACGAGGACGGCCAGCCCTGACCCAGCGATCGCCCCGGGCCAGCGTCGGGAATGGCCAAGAAATCCGCTACAGTAATCCGCTACAGTGTCTACACAGCTATTCTAGGATTGCTGCCGGGCCGCTGCTCCTGTTCTCGCAATATAGCCCTCAGAACGTCCTCCAGGATTGTTGTACCGCCAGGGAAACGGCATCTACCCACCGTTCCTGAAACTGGCTTTGCCGAGAGACTGACCCTGCGATCGCAGGCATCTTCAACCGTCTCTGGGCCGGGCCTACCGTCTCCCCTACTGCTCATCCATGAAAAAAGTTTTCGTCCTCGACACCAACGTATTGCTTCACGATCCGATGGCAATGTTTAGGTTTGAGGACAATGACGTGGTGCTGCCGATCACCATCATTGAAGAACTTGACCGCTTCAAAAAAGGCACCGCCGACACCGCCCGCAACGCCCGCTACGTGTCGCGCACCCTGGATGACCTGCGCCAGCAGGGTTCTTTAGTGGAGGGCATTCCCCTCGACCAGGGCGGCACTCTAACGGTGGCCCTGTGCCACCGCGACACCCTGCGGCAGCTGCCCGCCGAGCTAGAGGGCGACCAGGGTGACAACGCCATTCTCGCGGTGGCGCTGGAGTATAAGCACCGCCGCGACCTGCCCGTGGTGCTGGTGAGCAAAGACACCAACCTGCGCATCAAGGCCGACGCCCTGGGCCTGGTGGCCGAAGACTACGAGACCGACAAGGTTGACTACGACGACCTCTATGCCGGTACCCTGGAGGTGATGACCTCTGCCGAGGCCATGACTCAGCTGTTTGGCGACGGCCACCTGAAGCTAGAGATTCCCCTCTACCCCAACCAGTGCGTCACCCTGGTGGATGAGGCCAACCCGGCCCACACCGCCCTGGCCCTGGTGCAGGGCAGCAGCGGTAAGCTGGTGCCCCTGGGCAAGCTGCCCCACGCCGGGGTGTCGCGGGTGCAGCCCCGCAACCGCGAGCAGCGCTTTGCCTTTGAGCTGCTGCTGCAAGATTCGATCTCGATGGTGACCCTGGTGGGCAAGGCGGGCACGGGCAAGACCCTGCTGGCGATCGCCGCCGGGGTGCAAAAAGTCGCCGACGAGCGCCTCTACTCGCGCCTGCTGATCGCCCGACCGATCGTGCCCCTGGGCCGCGACATTGGCTACCTGCCCGGCGACCTGCGCGAAAAGCTCAACCCCTGGATGCAGCCCCTCTACGACAACTTTGACCTGATCTTTGGCACCCAGGACATGCGCGGTAAACCTGAGCACTGGCGGCGCGGCCACGAAGAGATGATCGACCAGGGGCTGTTGCAAATTGAGCCGCTCACCTACATTCGCGGGCGATCCATTCCCAAGCAGTTTTTGATCGTTGACGAGGCCCAAAACCTCACCCCCCACGAGGTCAAAACCATTCTCACCCGCGCTGGCGAGGGCACCAAAATCATTCTCACGGGCGACCCCGAGCAGATTGACAACCCCTACGTCGATGCCTCTAGCAATGGCCTCACCTACGTGGTCGAGCGGTTTAAGGGCGAAGGGTTGGCGGGGCACATTAGCCTCTGCAAAGGGGAGCGATCGAGCCTGGCCGAGCGGGCGGCGATCCTGCTGTAGCCCCAGAGATCAACCCAGATAGCGACCTGCTGACATAGACTAACCCACCCCTACCCCTCCCAAGGAGGGGACAGTGGGCCTGCTGTGCCAAGGTCTTTTCTGATCCCGAACTCAGGTTACCTAAGATTGCCCCTGGGCCAGGGCCTGAGACAAAAACTCCACCAGGCGAGTCACCTTTGCCGACAGGTGGCGGTTCACCGGGTACAGCCCGTAGATATTGATCGTCGGGGGCGGGTAGGCGGCCAGAATGGGGCGCAAATGCCCCTGCTGCAAATCTTTCTCCACAATGAAATTGGGCAACATGACGATGCCCAGGCCCGCCAGGGCAGCGGCCCTCAGCACCTCGCCGTTGTTGCAGCACAGCGGCCCGTTAATAGTGACGCTGTGCCGCTCATCGCCCTCTAGCGTCCAGCTGTTCTCCTGCGATCGATGGCCATAGTGGAGGCAGTCGTGGTGCTTGAGATCGTCGGGATGGGTGGGGATGCCGCGTTGTTGCAGGTAGGCGGGGGCGGCGCACAGCACCAGCGGGCAGGGGGCCAGGGTGTGGGCAATTAGGCCCGCCCCGGGCGGCTGGGCGGCAATGCGCACCGTCACGTCAAAGCCCTCTTCGATCGGGTCGATGCGGCGATCATTTAACACCAGCTCCACGTGCAGGTCAGGGTACTGAGCCATAAACTCCACCACCAGGGGGGCCAGGTGCAGGGTGCCAAAGGTCATGGGCGCATTGATCCGCAAGCTGCCGCGCGGCTCTTGGTGCAGGCGGGTGAGGGCCAGGTCGGCCTCTTCGAGGTCGGCGAGAATGGCGAGGCAGCGATCGTAGTAGGCCCGCCCGGCATCGGTGGGGGAAACTTTGCGGGTGGTGCGGTGCAGAAGCTGGGTTTGCAGGTGCTCTTCGAGGTTGATCACCAGTTTGTTCACCGCCGATCGCGACAGATCCATCTGGCGGGCGGCGGCGGCAAAGCCCCCGGCTTCGACTACCTGGGTGAAGGCGCGCATGCTTTCGAGTTTATCCATGGCAGGGGAGTGGGGGGGTGAGGGGGTGAGGGGGATTGCTAGGGGCAGAATTTGGGGGATTGCTTGGGGTTGATACCGCTGCATGATTGTCGCTTTTAGATTGACAATGCGTCATTAAGATAGGCTATTGTCGTTTATGTGGATTCAATATATCGTTAATTTATTCGGATGGTTCCAATCCATTGACGCAGTACCAGGTTCAGCTCGGGATCTGTAGTTGGCTCACCAGCAAGGCTCCGGTTCTGGATTTGGATGAGATTCACTTAAGGAGGTGTCTCTAATGATTAAGGTTCGTCCTGCTAGCGATCGCGGTGCCGCCAACTTCGGCTGGCTCGACTCTCGCCACACGTTTTCCTTTGGCAACTACTACGACCCCAGCCACATGGGCTTTGCCAGCCTGCGGGTGATCAACGAAGACAAAGTTACCCCTAGCGCCGGGTTTGGCACCCATGGCCACCGCGACATGGAAATCATTACCTACGTGCTCGACGGCGCGCTGGAGCACAAAGACAGCATCGGCACCGGCTCTGTGATTCGTCCAGGGGACGTGCAGCGGATGTCGGCGGGCACCGGCATTCGCCACAGCGAGTTCAATGCCTCTGACGCTGACCCGGTACACTTTCTGCAAATTTGGATCATGCCTGAGACCGAGGGCATTGACCCTGGCTACGAGCAGATCTCCCTTGCGCCCGCCGACAAGCGGGGGCAGCTGCGCCTAGTGGGGTCGCGCGACGGGCGCGATCGCTCCGTCACCATTCACCAAGATGTGAGCCTCTACGCCACCACCCTGGGTGAGGGCGACTCAGTGGAGCATGCCCTGGCCCCTGGCCGGGTGGCCTGGGTGCAGGTGGCTCGGGGTGCCGTTGACCTCAACGGCCAGCCCCTCACCGCTGGGGATGGGGCCGCCGTCAGCGACCTCGACACCCTGCGCCTGACCGGCGGGGCCGCTGAGGCTGAAGTGCTGCTGTTTGACATGGCAGTCTAGGGCCTGCCGGGGCAGGGAAACGTCCTCTGCCCCAGCAGGATGACCTGAAACCTAAAACCTAAAAGAGGAGAAATCCATGACCGAACCCGTAATTGCCGACATCAAACCCGTGATGATAGAGCTGGAGGCAGGGGATTATTTTTGGTGTACCTGCGGCCAGTCGAGCAATCAGCCCTTCTGTAACGGTGCCCACGCCGGCACAGAGTTTACCCCGATGAAATTTACCCTGGAGGAAACAAAGCAGGTGGCCCTCTGTAACTGCAAGCACACGGGCAATGCCCCGTTCTGCGACGGTGCCCACGCTAAGCTCTAGGAGATTTCTAGAAAAGAAGGCTTCAGCTGCAATCCAGCGACCATAACTGCTGTAGGGTGGGCACTGCCCACCATTGGAGAAGCTATTTTCCAGAAGTCCCCCTAGTAGTTTTGCTTGAGCCGCCCGCGAGTGCGACCACTCAGCCGATCAGCCACGAGATCACGGTCTTTGTCACCGAGGCCGCTGATGCGCTGCTGGGCCTGGTTGAGCTGATGATTGTCAGACAGTCGATTGATCAGATCGGCCTCGTAGGAGCGCTGGCGGGGGCTGAGGCGAGAAGTTCCCATGGTTGAGGTGCTCTGAGTAAACTCATGTTTCTAGAAAAGCCCGCCTAGCGAGTTGCTGCTAAGCGGGCTTTTCGAAGCTTTACTTTCACTTCAGCATCCGCGCTATGGCAGTTCCCGATTTAGTAAGGTACACATTGGCTTAGTTCTAAATCCCCCCAGTTTCTAGCTGTCAAACGTTCACTCTGTACCCCCCTTAATAAGGGGGGCAGGGGGGATTATCGCAATGTACTTCACACGAGTGAAACCCGCTTATAGCCGCCGTTTCTTAGCAAAGTTAAACGACGTTTAGTAGCTAGATGCCGCTGTCTAGCGTTTCGGTGAGCTTGTCTAGGTAGAGCACCATCAGGTTGCTCTGGTCGCCGGGCATGGTGCTGCGCACTTCTTCTTTGAGCATCCGGTAGGCGACAACGCAGGCACTCTGGCGTCTAAACGAGCGAATGATATTTTGCATCCACACCAGGTAGTCTTCCATGAAGCCATCTTCGTCTTGGAGCAAAATGCCCTTAGACACATATTCCAGGGTAAAGAGCATGTCGCGCTGGCACTGCTGGCCGTGCTCTTGCACCACCTGGCGATGGGGAGTTTGCATCAGTCGCCGTAAAGTGTTGAGCACCAGGGTTTGGCCCTGATCGCGCACGTAGTTGTAGAGGGCTACCCGGGTCTGAAAGGCCTCCGTCATTTGGTCGAAGGGCCGCAGCTCGGCGTCGGTGAGGTAGCGCCCGTCGGCATTGGAGATGGAGGCGAGTAGAGCATTGTTCATAGCGGTTAAGGGCGCGATCGCGCGGCCTCGATGGGTGCTCTCCCAAGGTGCCCAGGGGAAGCACGGTGACGCTTGATACCGACATGTTTCTTGATACTGAGGTGAGTGGGGAGGGTTTTGGATTTCAGGTGTCGAGCCTCAGTTGGAGGTAGTCGGCAAACAGCTCGTCAGAGCCTTCGCCCGTGACCACGACTTTGTAGCCCGCCCAGTTGACATGCTCGCTCATCAGCAGCTTGGCCACGGTGAAGGTGTTGTAGATGCTGCGCTCGGTGTGCCACAGGGTGCGGGCAAAGTGGTTGTAGAGCTGGGTGCCGTTGACGGTGAGAATCTCTTGGTCGGCCCCCACGGCGGCGGCCATCTCGCGGGCGATCGCAGTTTCGTCGTAGTCGCTGTCGTCAAAGCCAATAGTGAAGGCCTTGACCGGCGACTGCTGGCCCTAGAGGCGGGTGAAGCCGCCGGGGGCGACCGGCGCGGTCGTCAATCCGCCGCCCTTTACGTGATGGATAAAACCCCCTATCCCCACCTCGACCTGCGGGTTGACCACCACGAGGCCCCCATTGCCATGCTCCGCACCCTGCACACCGAGGCCCACAAAGATTACTACCAGTCCTTCCGCCAAACCATGCCCAGTCAGCTGGCGATGCATCATCCAGCGGCCCCGGTGCAATTGCCTAGAGTCGCTTAGGGTTGAGTTGCTTAGGGTTGAGTCGGCTGTCGCTGCGGTACTGCCCTAACCAGATCGGCTATACACCTGAGCAATGTGCTGGGATCGATGGGCTTAGTAATATGGCGTTGAAAGCCGCTGGCCAACGCCCGCCGCTGATCGTGCTCTCGAGCGTAGGCGGTGACGGCGATCGCCGGTACCTGGCCACCTTGGTCAGGGGATAAGCGGCGAATATGCTGCAAAAGCGTGTAGCCATCCATGGCGGGCATACCGATATCGCACACCAGCACATGGGGCGCAAAGCTAGACAGCTGCGCCAAGACCTCGTGCCCTGAGGCGGCGGCCCTGACCTCGCCGCCATAGCGTTCGAGCAGCATGACCACTAGCTCCCGAGTATCTTGACTATCGTCAACGGTGAGAACTTTAACCCCAGCTAAATCAATCTCTGGCGCGGGCGGTGGCACCGCCACCGCCCGCGCCGCCGCCCCTGACACCAGCGGTAGCCGCAGGGTAAACGTGGCCCCCAAGCCCTCGCCGGGGCTGGCGGCAGTGACGCTGCCGCCGTGAGCTTCGACCAAATATTTGACGATCGACAGGCCCAGCCCCAGACCGCCGTACTGCCGGGTGATCGACACATCTTCCTGGCGAAAGGAGTCAAATAGCTGGGGCAGAAAATCAGGGCTAATGCCTTTCCCAGTATCTGCGATGGTGATCTGGGCGCAGTCGTTCACCGACTCTAGGCAAATATTGATCCGCCCCCCCTGGGGGGTAAACTTAATTGCGTTGGATAGCAGATTCCAGATCACCTGCTGTAGGCGGGCGTCGTCGCCGGTGACCAGGCAATCCTTAGCTAGGGTGGTCTGTACTTCAATCGATTTAGCCTGAATGGCCGTTCTCACCACCTCTAGAGCGGCCTCGATCACCGAAGCCAGGTTGATCGAAATGTCTTTGATCTCGAGCTTACCCCGCAAGATTTTGGCCACATCTAGCAGGTCGTCAATCAGCTGAGTCTGGAGTTGGGCATTGCGCTCAATGATGGCCAGCGCCTGCTGGGTTTTTTCAGCATTAAAGGTTCGCATCTGCAAGAGCTTGGCCCAGCCCAGAATTGGGTTGAGCGGCGACCGGAGCTCGTGGGAGAGAATGGCTAAGAATTCGTCCTTAGCGCGGTTGGCCCGCTCGGCATTTTCCCGCGCCGTCTGCTCGCGCTCTAGGAGCTGTTTGCGCTCAGTCTCGACTAGACGTTGCTCAATGAAATCGGCCGCCTGACGCACCAGCAAATCTAGAAACCGCAGCTCGCGCTGGGTCGGTCGGTGGTGGCTGTGCCAGTGGGTCGACACCATACCGATCAGCTTGCCCGAGCGAGAGATCAGCGGGGTTGACTGGGCTGAGCAAAATCCGGCCTCCAGGTGCAGGCGCAAAAAACCGTCCGAGTCGTTATCCTCTGGCACATTGAAATCAACGATTGAGCGATGGCCGTAGGCCAAAGCCACACTACAGGAAATGTTGGAATGGGCACCCACTCGGTCTAGATGCTTGATCATAGCAGGGCTAAACCCCTGGGTAGACAGCAGCACCAGCTCCTGGGCCGCTTCATCTAAAATTTGCAGCGTACCGCTGTCGGCCCGCATCAGCGCCGTGGCCGCCGCCAAAATTTCGTCGTAGAGCACCTGAATGTTGGCTTCAGAGGTCAGTCGGGCGCTTAGATCGCGCAGCAGCTGCGTATCTTTTAGGTTGGCCGCCACGGTGGCTTCGGCCTGGGCGCGTTCAACGGCGGCCCAGGTGCGCTCGGCGGTTTCCTCCATCAGGGCAATCTCGAGGGCGGTCCAGAAGCGAAGCGAGGTCTGGCTGACGACAAATACCGCCACGAGCTTTTCATGCTTGACCAAGGGCACGCACGCCAGTGCACTAAAGCCCATGGCCTTAAACCGAGAGCGTTCTGCCGCCGTCAGCTCGGGCGCGTTGGCAATGTCTGTAATTGAGAGAGTGTCCCCCTGGCGCAGCAGCGTATGGACCGACGGAAAATCCTCGAAACTGTAGGCTCCAGCAATGCTGGCCTCCCCGCCCTTGACGTAGTCGTGGTGCACCACGCCCGCTGAGGTCTCCTCGTCATATTCGTAGTAGTAGACTCGGCTGACTCCCAGCTCTAGCCCCAGCAGACGGCAGGCGGTGGCCTGCACGGCAATGGGGTCGTTGAGCACGCGTACGGCATCGGATAGGGCTACCCGAAACGAATCTATCTGGGCAGCGTCGTAAAGTTGGGCCTCGGTTTGTTTGCGATGGGTAATGTCGCTAAAGAGAACGGCTACCCTGCGCTCGTGGGGTTCACCAATGCGAAAGGCGTTGATGTCAAACCAGCGACCAATGGACTGGGAATAATCTTCGTACCGCATCGGATCGCCCGTCAGGGCCACACGACCGTAGATATCAAACCAGAATGGCTCGATGTTGGGCACTAGCTCCCGAATAGTCCTGCCGAGGGCGTTTGTCAATCCGCTTTTTTGTTCGAAGGCTGGGTTGGTTTCTAGATAGCGGCAGTCGATGGGCTGGTCGGCCTGGTCGAAGATCACCTGCAAAATACAGAAGCCATCGTCCATAGAGTTAAACAGCGATCGATATTTCGCTTCCGATACTCGCAGCGCCGCTTCAGCCACCTTGAGATCATGAATATCGACCAGGGTGCCAAACCACCGGGTGATCACCCCCGATTGCCCCTCGACATAGGGCTCGGCCTGAATCAAAAACCACCGATAGGTACCCGCCGCCGACCGAATCCGGTGCTCAGCCCGAAAAGAATCTCCCGCCTGCAGCGCTCGGTTGAAGGTCTCCAGGATGGGGGCGACATCGTCAGGGTGTACAAAGCTGATCAGGGCTTCGATCGCAGTGGTGGGGTCTTCGAGACCGCCGGTGTAGTCTTTCCACTGCTGATTGACAAACTCAACTCGACCCTGGGCGTCGGTGATCCAGATGATCTGCGGCACGGTGTCTGCAATCAGCCGCAAATGCTCTGCGCTGACGTTATTTGTCCCACTTTTAGAATTGTGGGGAGTCTGATTATTTGCCATGCTCAAGACCAGCCCCAGCAGCGGGCGATCGCAGCCTGGCCGGGCTGCTGTCTGCCATGGCAAAACCGCTGATACCGCTGCTGCCAATGCCCTACGAACGGGTGCGGGGGTGGAAATGGTGCCAGATTCGACAGCATAGCTTTGGCGATTAACAGTTTCATCCCTAGACCTTATAGCGCCTGCACCGACGCGTAATCCACCCGGAGAGTGGATTTAGTGGATTTAGGGCAATTTGCCCTATGGCCAAAGAAGGATTGGCCGTTGTAGCTGACGCGCCCTGGGGCTGCACCGCGAGTTGACGCGGGTTAATTTAACAAGGCCGTACATTCGGTCTATTCTTGAGGGATGCCGTGTTTTGCCCAGCCCTAGCCATGCCCAACTTTTTACCCATCGCCTACTTTGAAGGCCAGTTTTGCGACTTTAGCGACGCCAAACTCTCCATTGCCACCCACGCTCTGCACTACGGCACCGGGGCCTTTGGCGGGCTGCGCGGCATTCCTGACCCGGCGGGGGGCGATACCAACCGCATTTTGCTGTTTCGCCTCGACCGCCACTGCCAGCGGCTCAGCACCAGCGCCCGGCTGCTCAACTACGACCTGCCCGCCGACAAAATTCAGGCGGTGATCGAAGATTTTGTCCGCAAAAATAGCCCCGACCAATCCTTCTACATTCGCCCCTTTGTCTACACCTCAGACCTGGGCATTTCGCCCCGGCTGCACAATGTTGAGAAAAACTTTTTTGTCTATGGTCTAGAGCTGGGCGATTACCTCTCCCCCGAGGGTGTCACCTGCCGGTTTAGCTCCTGGTATCGCCAAGAAGACCGCAGCCTACCCCTGCGCGGCAAAATCAGCGGTGCCTACATCACCTCGTCGCTGGCCAAAACCGAGGCGGTGGAGTCGGGCTTCGACGAATCCATTTTGATGAACTCCCAGGGCAAGGTGAGCGAAGCCTCGGGCATGAACGTGTTTATTGTGCGCAATGGCCGGCTGATCACCCCCGGCTATGAGCAAGACATTCTGGAGGGCATTACCCGCGACAGCATTCTCACCCTGGCCCGCGACCTGGGCATTGACGTGGTTGAGCGCCCGGTGGATAAGTCGGAGCTGCTGATCGCCGATGAGGTATTCTTGAGCGGCACGGCGGCAAAGATTACCCCGGTGCGCCAGGTGGAGTCTTACAAGCTGCCCAGCGATCGCCCCGTCACCGATCGCCTGCGCGAAAAACTCACCGCCATCACCGAAGGCCGCGACGCCGCCTACCAAGACTGGGTATTTGCGAT
>DAIPYU010000018.1:0-47075 GCA_036782635.1 Nodosilinea sp. CTOTU7353 | reverse complement strand
TCGTCTGAGGCCAAGTCAATGCCCACTGGCAAGCATCATGAATAATGCAGGCTAGGATTAAAGATTCAAGGCTCAAAGCCAAAATCCTCTAAAGAGGATTGGGAGCCGAGTTCCCCAGTCTGCGACCGCAGACTTTTGCGATGAGCCAGGGAGTTCACTCCCTGGCGGTTGTGGCCATAGTCCCTAGCCTGTAGGCGTTTCGGAAATAGTTTGGCCACCTTGACAGGGCTGGCAGTGCCCACCCTACGGCAGATCTAGGCTCATGGCAAAAGTTCTTATCCTATTCCTCTCGCTCGGGTTTGAGCAGCGGAAAGGCGATCACATCGCGAATGCTGGGGCTATCGGTGAGCAGCATCACCAGGCGATCAATGCCAATGCCCTCGCCGCAGGTGGGGGGCATACCGTGCTCTAGCGCCGTGAGAAAGTCTTCATCTATCCCCGTAGCCTCTAAATCTCCCGCCGCTTTACGGGCCGCTTGCAGCTCAAAGCGTTCTCGCTGGTCGATGGGGTCAGTCAGCTCCGAGAAGCCGTTGGCCGTCTCGCGGCCCACCACAAACAGCTCAAACCGTTCGACCACCCCAGGCTTGCTGCGGTGGGGCTTCGAGAGGGGAGAAATTTCGACCGGGTGATCGATCAAAAACGTAGGCTGAATCAGGGTTTCTTCGATTTTTTGCTCGAAGACTTCGTTCAGCAGCTTGCCAATCGAGTCGCAGTCGTCGGCACCGTGCAGCTTGAGATCGTCAACCGCTGCCTTGGCCTCGTCTAGGGTGGCAAACTGGTGAAAATCTAGCCCGGTGTGCTCCTGCACCAGGTCGTGCATGGTGACGCGCCGCCAGGGGGGGGTGAGGTCAATGTCTACGCCCTGGTAGGTGATTTTTAGCGTGCCGAGAATGTCTTTGGCCAGGGTGGCGATCAGGTCTTCGGTCAGGGTCATCAGGTCGTGGTAGTCGGCGTAGGCCTGGTAAAACTCGACGCTGGTGAACTCGGGGTTGTGGCGAGTCGATATGCCTTCGTTGCGAAAGATGCGGCCAATCTCAAAGACCCGCTCAAAGCCGCCCACCACCAACCGCTTCAGGTGCAGTTCGGTGGCAATGCGCAGGTAGAGATCCATCTCCAGGGTGTTGTGGTAGGTAGTGAAGGGGCGCGCTTCGGCTCCCCCGGCCTCGCATTGCAGCACCGGGGTCTCAATTTCTAAGAAGCCACGATCTTCCAGGTAGCGGCGAATGCCGGAGGTGATCAGCGCCCGCTTGCGAAAGGTGTCGCGCACGGCGGGGTTGACGATTAAATCGACGTAGCGCTGGCGGTAGCGCTTGGCCACGTCGGTGAGGCCGTGCCACTTGTCAGGCAGGGGCAGCAGTGCCTTGGTGAGCATGGCATACTCCTGCACTTTGACCGAGAGTTCGCCCTTGTCGGTGCGCTTGATCGTGCCCCGCACGCCAAGAATGTCGCCTACGTCGGTGAGCTGCTTGAGGTGCTCAAAGGCCTGCTCATCGGCCGCGCCCATGTGAGCTTGAATGGTGGCCTTTTCTAGGTAGAGCTGAATCAGGCCGCTCTCGTCTTGCAGGGTAAAAAAGGCCAGCTTGCCAAACACCCGCCGGGCCAAAATTCTCCCGGCGAGAGAAACCTCAACATCCACCTCAGCCCCGGATTCTAGATCGACGTACTTGGCCTGGAGGTCGGCGGTTGTAGCCGTTACAGTCCATCGATAGGCGAAGGGATTTTGGCCCAGCTGTTTGAGATCCTCAACCTTTTGCAGCCGCGCGGCGCGAATGTCTTCAAGGCTGGAGGCGCTTTGGCCGGGTCGGTTAGAGTCGGAGGACATAGGGGAATGGCAGAACGTCACAAACCCCCATTATAGGGAACCCTGGCCCCTAGACATGACTAAACCTGGCGGTAGAATATCCCCGTGAATTTTGGGATACTCTACCGCCAGGCTCAAGTTACTTAAAACAGCGGTCTAGGGTAACTTCTAGAAGATAGTTTCTCCCATGGTGGGCAGTGACCACCCTACAGCGGCCATAGTCGCTGGATTAAAGCTGCGATCATCTTTCCTAGAAATCTACTAGAAGTAGGCGTAGCTGGAGGCGGTGGCAGCGGCGACTGCAACCAGACCCTGGCGCAAAAACGACAGCAGCAGAAACGCCAAGATTGGCGAGAGATCAATGCCGCCCAGGGGAGGAATAATTGACCGGAACAGGTTCAGGTAGGGGTCGGTTAGCTGGCTCAGCACCGAAAAGGGAGGGCTAAACCAATCCACATTGGGAAACCAGCTCAAAAGAATGCGCACGATCAGCAGGATCGTGTAAATCGAGAGAAACGTAGTGAGGGTTTGTACCAATATGTCCATCTGAGAACCTCGACGGTAGTCGTTACCAACAATACACGGAACGGTTTTGTCTGTCAGCCCAGTGTAACGGTTTGCCCATAGAGAATTTACGGCAAACCCGGTAGATATCGTTAAGAGTCGGCACGAGAAGAGCTTTCCCAGGGGCGCTCGGAGTGGCCGTTGATGCCGCCGAGCTGCTGGCGCACATCGTCGATCGCCTCGTTGAGCTGGGCAATTTTGGTTTCTAGCCCCAGCCGCGCCGCCTCAATGCTGTCTTCATCGGTGTCGTCAAACTCGCCGAAGGCTAGCTCGCCGTCTGCTTTGGGTAGTGAGGGCTTTTTGACCTTGCCCCCCGACTGAATGCGCGAGGCTGCCAGGGCTCCGACAACACCGCCCAGGGCACCGCCCACCAGGGTACCGAGCAAAAAACCGCCGACAAAGTTGTCTTGCTGACTCATAGGTCGCTATCCATCTGTCTGATAAGAACAGGCCCAGCCAAAGAACCGATGCCTAGCATACTCTATTGTGCCAAAGCCAAAGGGCGAATGGGTATCCCCCAACTGCTAAGTCCCGAATGTGCGATCGCCCGCATCTCCCAGCCCCGGCACAATAAACCCCTGCTCATTTACCGTTTCATCGATCATGGCGCTGTAGATAGTCACCGTGGGGTAGGCGGCCGCCAGTTTTTGCAGCGCTGGCGGAGCCGCCACAATTGAGATGATCCGCACCACCGCTGGGTCAATGCCGCGCTGGGTCAGCTCCTTCATCATCGCCATAATAGTGCCGCCGGTGGCCAGCATCGGTTCACTGATGATCACGCGGGTGGCGGGGTCAAGCTGGGCGGGCAGTTTGTTGAGATAGCAGCTGGCTTCCAAGGTTTCTTCGTTGCGCACAAAGCCCACGTGGTAGACCGAGGCCAGCGGCAGCAGCGCCTGAATGCCGGGCATCAGCGCCAGCCCCGCCCGCAAAATCGGCACAATCATCGTCGGCACTTCGGGGTTAATAAAGGTTGCCGCCGCTGGACCGAGGGGCGTATTCACCGTGGTATCGACGGTGGGCACCCAGTCGCGGATGGCTTCGTAGGTTAGCCAGCGGCCCAATTCTTCCATGGCAGTGCGAAACAGCGGCCCTGGTGTATCGGCATCGCGGGCGACCCCTAGCCAGTGTTTGACCAAGGGGTGCGGCGGAACATAAATGCGCAGTTGAAAGGATGACATAGCCCGGCTCCACCAAAATCTGCCACATCATAACCCAGAAGCCCTATTCAGCGGTGATGCATCACCGCTGAATAGGGCTTTACGGCTTCCGCTATACGGTCGATTCGGTGTAAGAACCCCGCTTTTGCAGGGGTAAGCCACACCTGTACTGACCAATCAATTCTGTCAAGATAGCTTTGTCGGCTCAAGGAAATAGCAATGGCAAAGAAATTTTTTGGCAAGCCTTTTATGAACTGGTATCGTAAGCTGCTGCGCAACTCAAAATATCGGTGGGTTGTGTTGTTTGGCACCCTGGTTTACCTGGTCAGCCCCATTGATATTGCTCCCGATATGATCCCTATTTTGGGCTGGCTTGATGATGGTCTAATCGCCACGATCGCCATCACTGAAATTACCCAAATTTTGCTGGATCGCAAGCGCAACCTGCGCCAGGTAGATGACTCTGTTGCGATGACAGAAGCGGTAGACGCCAGCAAAACCGCGATTGACATAGATTCTGTCGCGCTCATCTAAACCGAGTTAAGCCCAACATTTGTCCTCTGCCTACGGGCAGACTGTGCCTCGATCTAGGCTTGAGCCAACAGCCCTCCAACCCGATTTTCAATTTAGAATTTAAAGCAGGAGAAGACCCATGACCAACTCTGTACAAGACCGCGTTAAGATCGAGTGGGAAAAAGCCCAAAAAGAGGGCGGCCAGCGCGCCAGTCGCATTCGTGAAATCGTCAAAGCGGCGGCTACTGAAGCCTTAGCTGAGCTGAGAGACGGCTCTAGCGAAATCGAAACCCAAGGCCGTAAAACCCTGTCGGAAATGATCGAGCAGCTCAGGGCCAACGAAGCCGCCGACGCCGCTGCCGCTGAAGCCGTGGCCGATGCGGTCGCTGAAGCTGTTCAGGCTGAGGCCGCCGCGCCCGAACTCCCTGCTCCCACCTGGGCGCAAATTTTCGCTGACCTGCGCTACCTGGCCAACGATCGCAAAGTCGACTGGGCCCAAAGTCTGCTGACCAAGCTGCAAACCCAAATTGATCGCTTTGACGCCGACATGGCTACTGAGCACGGCGATCGCTACGGGTTTGTGCGGCCCCTGGTGCGTGGTTTTCGCTCCTTAGTGGCCCTGGCCTACGGCAAAGTGAGCCGGCCCGCCGAGCCTGCGGCCCCCACCCCTGTCCACATCGAAGTGCTCGATGAGGTCGACACCCCTGTAGATCACTCGACGAACGCTTAGTTCTGAACTTGGTATAGGCCTAAAGCGCTGCGACTGCGGCGCTTTTTTCATGGGCTGTCGGCTGGGGCTATGGCGGCGGGTAAAGAATTGCAGCGGTTACATTGCGCTGTGCAAACCTGTGCAACGTTTCCTGGCGGTGGGTCACACTGCCCCAGCCAGCTTGATAGAACAGTGACACTGATAACCAATGACCAGGTGGGTTTGGTGGCTAGATCTAGCCCAACCCAATCACAGTCCTCCTCGTTGTGACGAGCTTGTACCGATGGTTAGCTCTCCCCTCGCCCAGCCCGCTCAACGCCCCCAGGTGAGCAGCCCAGCGCCGCCCGATCCGCAGCTGGCGCTGGCCGTGGCCGACGACGCCTTTCTGCGATCGCTCTTGACCGAGAGCTTACCGGCGATCGCCCACCCCCACGAAATTGGCACCGCCACCGTCGCCGTGGGCGTGCCCCTGCCTAGCCAGGGCCGCATCGATGCCGTGCTCACCTTTGAGCACATCAACTGCGTGCTGGCCGGGTCGTACCCCGACGCGCCGCTGCCCGCACTCAGCAACCACCGCGAGTACCAGGCCATCACCCCCTGCCACTCAGACCTCACCACCCTGGCGCACAATGTGTCGCTCACCGAGGCTGAGGCGCTGCTGGCGCGATCAGGCTTTGAGTCAGGCGAAATTCAGCAGATTTTCAACCTCTCGTCTGAGGGGTGGCATAAGTCTTGGTGGTATAGCCTCACCCCAGATGGGTTTCTCACGGTGCCCTTTCAGCGCCACATTCGTATCCGCAGCTACGCCGACGGCACCTGCACCCTGCAATTTAAAGACCACTACGCCCAGCAGCGGCCCGAAGGCTTTCGCAGCCAGCCCCAGCAGTTGCCCGTAGTGGTGCATACGCCCCAGGTGAGCTTTTGCGACAACCTGGCCCACATTAATCTCAGCCGCCAGGCTCTCGGCACTCCCCAGGCCATCTTGATCGCCGATAATTTGTCAGAGCTAGAGATTGAAGGCTACATTCGCCAAAACGTCAGCCTCTACCGCCAGCGAAGTCTAGAGCATCTGCTCAACGCCAACTGCCGCTCCTGCGCCCAGACCAAGTGCCCGCTTCAGGGGGTAGACTCGTCACCCGTGCTGGCCTGTAGATCATTCCGGCCCGTGGACGTAGGGCTGTAGATCTGCCCCGGCGGATATAGCAGCACCGCCGCCCGGTTAGAGGTGGCCGCGTGGCGCTGAATATGCCCCCAGCTCAGGGTGACGGCTCCACCCGCCAGCAGCAGGCCAAACACCGCCAGAGTTACCTTCTCTTCTGCCGCGCCCATGAGGCCATCGACCGCGCCCACGGTGAGCGCAGTAGCAATCCACGGTTGTTTTCTAAAAAGCGCTTTAATGGGTCGGTCTCCAAACAAAAACAAGTGCAAAGGACGGGGGATGGGCGTTGGGGGTCTACGGTTCAAGGTCTACGGTTCAAGGTCTGTCGCAAGCCGCAAACCGTGCACCGCAAACCTAAAACCCATCTTCTATCGCAGCCCCAGCCAGGTGACGATCGCCTGGCCAGTCACCAGTTCAAACAGCACCAGCGCCACAAAGCCCAGCATGGCGGCCCGGCCGTTGAGGCGCTCGGCGTAGTCGTTGAAGCCCGCTTTAGAGCGCTCAATAGTGGGGGTGACGGTGGGTTCTAGGTTGGCCATGGGTTTTAATGCGTCGTTTGTTTTCTTAGCCTACCCCATGGGTTGCTGGTTGTAATAAAGCCATGGACAGATGGGGCAATCACCCCATGACGAAGCCATACCCTAGAGCTAACCCTCAATTTTTCCCTCATCAGTCGTTAATATGCCCAGGCCCGCCATCAACTAGCTCCATCAGTTCTTCCACAACGCGCCCAAGTCCATCGGAGCTTTAAGCCGACCCACAAAGTGATTGTACACAACCCAACCGCAGCGATCGTGGGCCGCACCCCAACCGACTGAAGGAGCATACGGGAGGCGTATCGGAGGTGCCGCCATCGGTAAAGGCCGTACGAACGGACGATATACCAATTTGCCTCGCTGCGCAGGTGGATGGGAGCCTCCCCCCGACCGGCAACAACACAGGAGGCCACCATGATTTGCTCATCCTCAAGGGCAAGTATCCGTCGGATGGCGTATCTACATCGCACGACAACGCCGATCCTGCCGATCACTTCGGCCTCGGCGTTGAGCATGCGTAGAAACATGCCAAAGTGCCTCGCCTCGTCTCGGGCAAGAGCAGTGAAGACCCGTCGGCTGTCGTCCTGGTCAGTCGCCTCGGCCATGACTCGGTAGAGAGTACTCGCTAACGCCTCCACAACGCACCGAGATACCAGCTCGGCACTTAACGAACCCCGCACCGAACGGCCAGTGGGTAGGTGATAGGAAACAAGGGAGGTATACCGCTCCATGAGGGAGTCGAACTGGAAGGCTGGGTCAGCAGCCTCACTGAGCAGACGCAACACTTCGCCGTGCTGGCACTCCTCGGCGTTCCACTGGCTGATCGCGTCACTCCACTGGGGGCTGCGATCAGCCACAATCAGGCGCAGGTACTCTGCATAGTCGTCGCATCGAGCTTCGAGCAAGCACACGGTCTTGGCGATGTGCTGCACGGGCTGGTTGATAGCGGCGGCGGCGAGATCGAAATCTGCTGGCCTCCAGTGATTTGGCAACGGCTTGATGAAAGACTGCATCGGTACATAGCCCTCTGGTGTATGGCCTCTAAATTGAGGAGATGTCACGCAAATGGTCTTATCAGGCGTTGCTGCTCTAAAGTCTGGGAAACCGGCAGTGCTGCACTAGACCCAGGCTACCCTCAACATGGAATATCCCATGGCAGTGAGCAATCAGCTCAAGGAACCGCTCGATTATATGCGATAAGACAGCACTATATTTCTGGTGATTGAGGCCAAAAACAAAGCCTTAGAAAGTTAAGATTGGCCCCGCCCCTTACAATAGGGACTCATCCTTAGACGACTGGAACTCGCTGTGGCAGCACCCTCTTCCCAGGCCGACAAGCCCACCCTCATGCTGGTAGACGGCCATTCCCTGGCCTTTCGCTCCTACTATGCCTTTGCTAAAAATGCCGACGGCGGTCTGCGCACCTCCACCGGCATTCCCACCAGCGTGTGCTATGGCTTTCTCAAGTCGCTGCTCGACATGATGGAGGTCGAAAAGCCTCAGTACGCCGCCGTGGCCTTTGACCTGGCCCAGCCCACCTTTCGCCACCAGGCCGACGCCACCTACAAAGACGGCCGCCCCGAAGCGCCGGAGGGGTTTTTAGAAGATGTCGAGAACCTCAACGAGCTGCTCACTGACTTTGGGCTAAATATCTACGTCGCCCCCGGCTTTGAGGCCGACGACGTGATTGGCACCCTGGCCACCAAAGCCCTGGCCAAGGGGTTTTGCGTCAAAATTCTCAGCGGCGATCAGGATTTATTTCAGCTGATTGACCCGGACGAGTGCATCACGGTGCTGCACCTGGGCAACGCCTTCGCCAGGGGCGCGAAGAATGGCCTGGCCCAGGAGTTCAAAATTGAGGAGGTCAAGAGCAAGCTCGACATCTACCCCCACCAGGTGGTGGACTACAAGGCCCTCTGCGGCGACTCGTCAGACAATATTCCCGGCGTCAAGGGCATTGGGGCGAAGACGGCGGCCAAGCTGCTGGCGGAGTATGGCGATCTCGACAAGATCTATGCCGACCTCGACAACATCAAGGGCGCGACCCAGAAAAAACTGATCGAGGGCAAAGCGTCGGCCTACCACTCGCGCTACATGGCCAAGATCATCACCGATATTCCCGATGGGGAGCTGTCCATCGATCTAGCCACCTGCAAGCTGGATGGCTTTGACCCCGACGTGGTGATTCCGGCGCTCAAAAAGCTGGAGTTTCAGAACTTTGTCAACCGCCTGGGCAAGCTGCAAACGGCCTTTGGGGGCGAGGCGGCGGCAGAGACAGCGGCGAAGGCGAGTCAGACGCTGAGTGGGGGCAGCAGCAAAGAACCTGCTGCATCGAGCCGTTTTGGGGACTCCGGCGGTGCCGATGTGGCGTTCTTCACAGCGGAAGAAACCGACAGCGCCCAGGGGGTGGATGAGGTAGCCATTCAGCCCCAGATCATCACCACCGAAGCCCAGCTCTACGAACTGCTCGACATTCTCTCGGAGCAAAAAGACCCCGCCGCTCCCGTCGCCTGGGACACCGAAACCACCTCCCTAGAGCCACGGGACGCCACCCTGGTGGGCCTCGGCTGCTGCTGGGGACCGGGCCGCGAAGACATGGCCTACATTCCCCTGGGCCACAGCGAAGGTAAGATGCTGCCTTTGGAAATGGTGCTAGAGGCGCTGCGCTCCGTGCTCGAAAGCGACGAATTTCCTAAGGCGCTGCAAAATGCCAAGTACGATCGCCTGGTGCTGCGCCACCAGGGCATTCACCTGCGGGGCGTGGTGTTTGACACCATGTTGGCCAGCTACGTGCTCAACCCCGAAGCCACCCACAACCTCACCGACCTCAGCCTGCGCTACCTCAACCTGGTGGCCCAGAGCTACGCAGACCTGGTGCCCAAGGGCAAAACCATCGCCGATGTGGACATTGCCAAAGCCGCTATCTACTGCGGGGCCGATGTGCACACCACCTACCTGCTGGTGCCCCATCTAACGGCTGAGCTAGCGCCGCTGAGCGATCTCAAAACCCTGTTCACCGACATCGAGTTGCCCCTAGAGCCGGTGCTGGCCGAGATGGAGAGCACCGGCATTCGAGTCGATGCTGAGTACCTGGCCACCTTCTCAAAACAGCTCGAAACCGACCTGGCCCGCCTGGAGCACAGCGCCCATGAAGAGGCGGGAGAAACCTTTAACCTCGCCTCGCCCAAGCAGCTGAGCGAGCTGCTGTTTGAAAAGCTGGGGCTAGATAAGAAAAAGTCGCGCCGCAATAAATCGGGCGGCTACTCCACCGATGCCTCGACCCTCGAAAAACTCCAGGGCGACCACGCCGTGGTGGATCTGGTGGTCGAGCACCGCACCCTCTCGAAGCTGAAATCGACCTATGTAGACGCCCTGCCGACGCTGATTCGCCCCGACACCCACCGGGTCCACACCGACTTTAACCAGGCGGTAACGGCCACCGGGCGGCTGTCGTCGTCCAACCCCAACCTGCAAAATATCCCCATTCGCACGGCATTTAGCCGCCAGATTCGGGCGGCGTTTTTGCCCGAGCCGGGCTGGCGGCTGGCGGCGGCCGACTACTCGCAGATCGAGCTGCGCATTCTGGCCCACCTCAGCGGCGAGCCGGTGCTGGTGGAGGCCTACAGCTCCGGCGACGATGTTCACGCCCTCACCGCCCGACTGCTGTTTGAGAAAGAGGAGATCACCCCCGACGAACGGCGGGCCGGGAAGGTGATCAACTTCGGCATTATCTACGGCATGGGGGCGGTGCGCTTTGCCCGTGAGGCCGGGGTCAGCCGCACCGAGGCCAAGACCTTTATCGATCGCTACTACGAGCGCTACCCCAAGGTCTTTGAGTACCTGCAACAGATGCAGCGAGAGGCGATCGCCCAGGGCTATGTGCAGACCATCTGCGGTCGGCGGCGGTACTTTAACTTTACCGATGGAAAACTGCGATCGCTCAAGGGCACCGACCCCGCTACCATTGATCTAGAGACCATCCGCACCAACGGCTACGACGCCGGTATGCTGCGGGCCGCCGCCAACGCCCCAATCCAGGGCAGCAGCGCCGACATCATCAAAATCGCCATGATTCGCCTGCATAAGTTGCTGAAAGATTACCAGGCCAACCTGCTGCTGCAAGTGCACGACGAACTGGTGTTTGAGGTGCCCCCCGCTGAGTGGACCGAGCTAGAGCCTAAGATTCTATCCACCATGGAATCTGCGGTAGAGCTGAAGGTGCCCCTCAAAGTCGAAGCCCACGCTGGCCCCAACTGGATGGAAGCGAAGTAGATATGTTGGGTTGCCAGACTGGTTGAACATCATGGCCAGATTGTTCCAGGGCCAATCTGCTTTAGGAGCAATCTAAGGGCGATCACCTGCCTCAATCAGACCCTTCAGCGCCGTTTGAATGTCGGCAGTCAGAGTCTCTACCGCCGCCTTGGCGGCCCGCCGCGACTCAGCATAGTTGGGCCAGCGATCGGTAATGTTCATTGGCTCGCCCAGGGTGATCACCGCCTGGCGTGTACCCAGCTGGGGCCGCTTGGGCACCCTTGTACCCTTCAGCCGCTCCACCAGGTCAAAGAGAATTAGCGTAGTCTCAGCAAAGCGCTCAAAGCTAGGGTTATCTTTCACATAGTGGCCCGTTACCGCCACAAAGCTCTCTACCAGGCGCATGTGGCGTAGGTGCAGGGTGGCGGCCTCAGCCATCCAGTCAGCCAGCCCTCGATCCACCGGAGAGATCGCGCCCAGGTCGGCAATATCTTCGCGGTAGATGTAGCTCCACCCGGCTTCTTCCAGGCGGCGACAGCGGGTCACCAGGGTGCCAGTGCTAGGTACCCCAAAGAACTCTTCACCCACTTTGAGTGACCCATCTAGCAATTGACCCAGCCGCTGGGCGATCGCCCCCGGCTCCTCCGGGTGCTCTGCCTTGATCGGAGCCACCCCATAAAAGCGCTCATAGAACTGCTCCATCCGGCCCAGCAGCAGCTGCCCCAGGGCCAGTAGCCGAGCATAGTAGTCGGGCACCGGCACGGCCGCCGGGTCGCCAAACGACTGTACCGGCAGGCCGCAGTCGGCCTCAAGCTGCCCCATCAGCCGATTCAGCGCTGCCCAGTCAGGGCGCGGGTAAAGGTACCGCAGGCCCACGGGCAGCAGCAGCACCTGCTCGCTACGCCCTGCTTTCTGCAAATCTTCCACCGCCCAAAAGGCCAGCTGGGCCGTGCCCGGCTCCAGATCGCTGATCACCTCGCCGTGGCCGTTGGTGGCCCCTTCGGGGGCAATGGTCACCGGCAGCGGCGCATTCATCATCTGTTCGCGCACCGCCTTCAGCGCCTTGAGGTCAAGCCTGCGCCCTCGGTGCACCGGAATGCCCCCAATCGCCGCAAAAAACCAGCCCAGCCAGCGCCCCGCCCACAGGGGCATGCCCCGGTCGTACATAAAAAAGCTGTGCAGCGGCCGCTTGAGGCCAAAGCCCCGCTGGCGGGCCGCCCGAGGCACTAGCCGCGAGAATAGGTACGACAGGCAGATCGGGTCATCGACCTGGCTGTGGCGAAAGGCCAGCATCAGCCGAATTTTGCCCACCTGAAACTGGCGAAAGCAATCCGCCAGCACCTCGGGGTTGGGGCAGGTCACCGGCCAAATACCCGCCGGCAGCCAGGGCCGCAGCCGCAGCCGCAGCATCAGCGGCAGCACGATATAGCTCCCTTGCACCACCCAGGGCTTGTAACGCGGTGGAATAAAGCCCAGGGGCCGCTGGGTGCGATCTAGCTTAGGCAAGGGTAGTCTCCGAAGTTAGGCGAGGGTTGGAGTAGGCGATGGCTACAATAGCTCACCTTAGAAGGTTCTAGAGCGGGTTAACCAAGCAGGGTTTGTATTGCTAGAGCACCGCAATGCAATCAATCTCTACGGAGACATCCTTGGGCAGCCTCGCCACCTCTACACAGGCCCGCGCCGGGGCTTCGTCGCCGCCGAAATATTTGGCGTAGACTGCGTTGACGGTGCCAAAGTCATTCATGTCTTTGAGAAACACCGAGGTTTTGACCACATGGTCGAGACTGGCCCCAGCGGCGACCAGAATGGCCTTGAGGTTGGCAATCACCTGCTCGGTTTGGGCTACCACATCGCCTTCGCCCACCAGCTCTCCGGTGCTCGGGTCAAGGGCGATCTGACCCGAGACAAAGAGTAGTTGACCGCTCACCGCCACCGCCTGGTTGTAGGGGCCGACGGGGGCAGGGGCGGTGGGGGTGTTGATGATGGTGCGCTGCATTGTTATGGGTGGGTGAGTGGATGAGTGAGTAGATGTGTAGGTAGGGGCAGACCTACGTGTCTGCCCAGGCCAGGGTGATGGATGAAGTTTAGGTTTTCTACATTTCCATTCCCTAATTCTCTGGGTTGCTGCCAAATCTGGGGCGCTGGCCATAGAACCGATACTGCCAATAGTCGCGCAAAATGCGATCGTGATCAAAGCAGAGATCCTGGGGGGCTTGCCAGGGGTTAAAAATGGCGGCGGTTTTGGCGTCGTCGCCAGCGACGGGGTCGGCGATCGCTGTGGCGAGAAACACAATGCTAAGGGTGTGCTTGCGGGGGTCGCGGGCGGGGTCAGAGTAAACCGCCAGCTGCTCGATCAGGGTAATGGCGAGGCCGGTTTCTTCTTGGGCTTCGCGGCGGGCGGCGGTTTCTACGCTTTCGCCGTAGTCGACAAAGCCGCCGGGCAGCGCCCAGCCCAGGGGCTCGTTGTGGCGCTCGATCAGCACGATCGGGCGGTGGGGATGGTGCAGCAGCTCAATAATAATGTCGACGGTGGGGGCAGGGTTGCGGTAGGTGATCATGGGCGGAGATTTTACGATGAGTTTTTACAAACTCTGCTTGAAACCAAAATAACTCTATGGGTAGCCCTCTAGCCCCCGCAGGCCGTGCTAGAGTCAACTGGAATTTCACTGAGCGAGAGCGAACTATGCCCTTTCCCAGAGCCAGTGGCATATTGCTGCACCCCACCTCTCTGCCGGGTCGTTTTGGCATTGGCGAACTGGGGTCTGAAGCCTACCAATTTGTAGATTTTTTGACGGAGACTCGCCAGCAGCTTTGGCAGGTGCTGCCCCTGGGGCCGACGGGGCACGGCAACTCACCCTACCTATGCTACTCGTCAATGGCGGGCAACCCACTGCTGATTAGTTTAGAGATACTTTGCGATCGCTCCCTGCTCTATCCCGACGAGCTGCACGATCTAGAACACCTGCCCGACTATCAGGTGGTGTTTGACGAGGTGCTGCCGATCAAGATGCGGCTGCTAGAGCGGGCCGCCAGCCGGTTTCACGAGACGGCTTCAGACGACGACAAAGCGGCACTGACCCAGTTCTGCGAAGAGAGTCACTTTTGGGTCGATGAGTTTGCCTTTTTTATGGCGCTCAAAAATGCCCACGGCGGCGCTAGCTGGACTGAGTGGCCCACCCCCCTGGCCCGACGCGAGCCAGAGGTCATGGCCGAGTGGCGCGAGAAGCTCTCAAGCGATATTTTTTGCCAAAAATTCTTGCAGTTTGAGTTTCACCGCCAGTGGCAGGCGCTGCGGCAGTACGCCAACGATCGCAAGATCAAAATCATTGGCGACATTCCCATTTACGTGGCCCACGACAGCGTCGATGTGTGGGCCTTTCCCCACAACTTTATGCTCGACCACGAGACCCTGGCCCCTGCCCTGATGGCCGGGGTGCCGCCCGATTACTTCAGCGAAACCGGGCAGCTGTGGGGCAACCCTACCTATAACTGGGAAGAACTCCAGGCCCGCGACTTTAACTGGTGGATTCAGCGGATTAGCGCGCTGCTGGGCTACGTCGATATCATTCGGGTCGACCACTTTCGGGGGTTGCAGGCCTACTGGGGCGTGCCCGAGGGCGAAGACACCGCCATGAATGGCGAATGGATCGAGGCCCCTGGGGCCGAACTGTTTGAAACCGTGCGTCAAAAGCTGGGCACCCTGCCGATCATGGCTGAAGACTTGGGGGTGATTACACCTGAGGTAGAAGCCCTGCGAGATCAGTTTGAGTTTCCGGGGATGAAGATTCTGCATTTTGCCTTTGGCAGCGGCAGCGATAACCCCTACTTGCCCTGCAACTATGTGTCCAACAGCGTGGTCTACACCGGCACCCACGACAATGACACCACCCTGGGCTGGTTTGATCAGATCGGCGACTATGAGCGCGATCGCCTGTTGCATTACATTGGCTGCCTTAGCCCCGAGGGCACCCACTGGACCCTGATTCGCCTGGCGCTGATGTCGGTGGCCAACCAGGCGATTGTACCCCTACAAGATGTGCTGGGCTACGGCAGCGACTGCCGCATGAATACCCCCGGCCAGCCCGATGGCAACTGGGCCTGGCGCTACCAGGCCGACGTGCTGACCGGAGAGGTGCGTGATCGCCTGCGATCGCTGACAGAGCTGTCTAACCGTGCTCCCTGGCCAGCGGTTGACCATTGAAACCACCGGCTAAACTCATGGGCGAGCAAGGCGACTGCTGGAATATAGTTTCCCAATGGTGGGCAGAGCCCACCCTACGGCGGCTGTAGGGGCGAACCGCTGTTCGCCCAGAGGAACCGGGGATATCCAAGCAGGATTTAGCCCTCGTAGGATGGGCAAAGCTTGCGTGCCCATCTGAACGAATACCCAACGATGGGCACGGGCGAGGCCCTTTGCCCATCCTACGCATAGGGGCAACTCTTGCCTGAAAAGGCTCTCAGCACTTGCTCGCCCATCAACTCACCCACCCATCCATCACCCTAGCTAGGGCAGACACATAGGTCTGCCCCTACCCACCTACCCGCCTACCCACCTACTCATCTAACGGCTCAGCGCCACTACCGGCATGCCCCGCATCAGAATATCGGTGACTGAAATCACCCCCAACAGCTGGCCGTCTTGCACCACCGGGGCGCGCTGCACGCCGGTATCTGACAGCATCTGGGAAGCTTCTTGCACAGTCAGGTCGGGGTCTAGGGAAATGCAGGGCTGCCGCATAATGTCTTGCACCAGTACCTGCTCGGGGTTGTGACCCCGGGCGACTACGGTGTAAACAATATCGCGCTCAGTGACCATGCCAAAGGGCATATCTTGGGAGCGATGCTCAACCAGTAGCGCCCGAATCTGCCCCTGCTGCATCAGCTCGATGGCGTCGGCTACGGTGGCCCCGCTAGCAATGGTGGTGACATTGCGGGTCATAATGTCGGCGACGGTCAGCATAAAAATCTCCAGGAAATAATCGGTTTGGCAATCGGAGCAGGGTTTAGCCCTCTGTTCCAGGCTTCCCTATGGTGACCGCTGGCCTAGGGGGCACAGGGGAGTTCTGTACTTTTTCTTTATATTTGCCGAATATTTGCCGGGTTTTTAGGCTCTCAAGTGCATCTAACGCCTCAAAACCTTGCCGGTCTCTGGGGTCAAGACCTAGACGATCCCCCAAAACAGCCCAGACTCCCAGCCGATTTAGCGGGGCAGGGTGCGCTTGCGCTGTGCCCGTCGTCGCCATAACCGTCGCTGTAGGTAGGTCAAGGCTCCGCCAGTGATGGGCACCAGAGGCATCAGCGCTAGCCAAAGGGCCGAGGGGGGCGGCGCTGGCTGGGCCACCATCAGAGGGGTAAAGGTCAGCAGCTCTGGCAGTAACGGGGGCGGCGGCAGAGTCAGAGTGCTGTCCTTGTTCAGGGTGGTTAGGGCTTGCCAGGTCTGCTCTCCGGCGATGCCGTCAACCTCAAGCCCCTGCCGCTGTTGCAGCGATCGCACCGCCTCGGCTGTGTCGGCACCATACAGACCATCTACGGGGCCAGCGTAGAACCCCGTCTCAGCTAGCTCGCGCTGGAGCTGACTCACCTCAGATCCCTGATCGCCGGGAGCAAGCAGCGGCCCGGCAGCGGCCGTTGTCGTCTGGGCTGGGGGCGCGGCTCGCCCGGGCAGCGCCGCGAACGGCCCTGCCCCGTCCCCTAACCCACCCCCCAGGAGCAGCAAACCGGTGCAGCAGATTGGCGCTAGCCATCGGGTTGTGATCACGTCGTTACTCCCCAGAGGTTATTCCCCAGCAAATGCCCACAGCCAAAGGGGCAAGGTCAACAGCAAGACCGCAGAGCTTAGCCCCACACAGGTGACCGACAGATCGCGGTCCAAATCATAGGCCTCGGCCAGCACCAGGTTCGAGAAGGCGCAGGGCATACCCGCCTGGAGGGTCATCACCAACCGGGGCGGGCCATCTACCCCCAGCAGGGTCAGCCCCAGCCCCACGGCCAGCGGTAGCACCAGCATTTTAATCACCACCGCCACCGTCGCCCGATGCAGGTGCTGCCAAGAACTCAGCTGCTGAATGCGCAACCCCATCAGCACAAGCGACAGCACTACAATAGCCCAGGCCAATTGGTAGAGGCCCTGATCGAGCCAGGGCGGCAGGGCGATCGCCTGGAGCCACAGCCCCAGGGCAAAGGCCACAATGATCGGATTTTGGCTCACCGCCCGCAGTCTGGTAAGCCACGGGCGCGGTGCGGCTGCCCTCGGCTGGCCCCCCATTTCCGCCGCTAGAATGGCCCCCAGACCATAGGAGCCCAGCAGGGTGCCCAGGGCATCGTAGAACAGCGCCCAGCCAAAGACGCTAACCCCCAGCTGCGGCAGCAGCAGCACCACCGGGTAGCCAATGTAGCCGGTATTCCCCAGCATAGAGGCCAAGGAAAAACTGCCCTGGGTCGGGCGCGGCCAGGGTAGCCGGTCGGCACCAATCCACAGGCGGCTGCACAGTAGCCCTAGCAAAATGGCGACCCAGGCCACCGCCGGAGCCAGATACAGGTTGCCCGACAGATCGGCCCGCCGCATAAACCCCACAATACTGAGGGGAATGCCCACCCAAAACAGAAACCGACCCAAACGCAGCGGCACCTGGTGATAGAGGCCCTGCGCTTGATCTCGATGGGGGGCAAAGCGGTAAAGCATCGCCCCCAGGGCAATGCCCACACAGACCCCGGCCCCAATCGGGCCGTACAGGCGAATTAAAATTTCTAGGGATGGCAAAACAACGGCCCTCGTTAGGTTCTGGGCGAGAGGTCTGGGCCAGAATGGCCGCAAAGAAAGGCAGCTGTGGGGTTATGACCAGTCAATGAGACCACTGGGATGACCGTTTAGGTCAGCTTTAAACTCGGAGGCTGCCCTTGGGGTCATAATAAGGGGCCATAATAATTAGAGTTTTGCCGGGTCCTCGTTAGTTACCATGCCTCCTTCGGATGATATTCCCCAAGCTGCTCGCGATCTGCCCCTGCAATTGTCAGGCTCAGAGCCGCCGCCGTGGCTGCGCCGCACCCGGCTGCTGCGCCGCGTTGTTGGCCTGATTTTGCTGGCCCTAGCGGCGGGGGGGCTGGTGGCCTGGTATCAAACCACCCAGTATTCTGCCACTGAGTTTACTCGCCCCTTTGGGTCGATGATGAACCCTGCCCTCGTCGGTGGGGCTACCGCTGGGGAACAACCTAGCGATCGAGACCGCGCTGTGCGGTTGGCCCCCTCTAGCCGCCAGCTGCTGGGCCACCGCGCCTTTGAGGAAGCCCCCGCCGAAGACCTGGTGCCCCTCGCGGCCAACGGTAGCATCCGACTGCGGTCTGCGGCCGCCGCCCAGTACGAGGCCATGACCCAGGCCGCAGCGGCGGCGGGCATTCGCCTGGTGCCGCTGTCGGGTTTCCGCTCCCAGGCCGAGCAGGAGGCCGTCTTTTTTAGCCTCAAGGCCCAGCGCGGCCAAGATGCTCAAACCCGAGCCGAGGTCAGTGCCCCACCGGGCTACAGCGAGCACCACACCGGCTACGCCATCGATGTGGGCGACAGCAACCGGGCGGGGACTCACCTCACCCCAGACTTTGCCGACACTCCGGCCTACGAATGGCTGGAGACTAATGCAGTGCGGTTTGGCTATGAGCTGTCGTTCCCGCCCGACAATTTTCAGGGGGTGGCCTTTGAGCCTTGGCACTGGCGGTTTGTGGGCGATCGCACCAGCCTCGAAACCTTCTACAGCGATCCGGAGTAGCCACTAGCAGCGCACCTCGACGGCGATCACCCGTCTGCTCTCAACTCCCATCCCCGTTACCATAGAGCCAGTTGTTATTGTCATAGCCCATGCGTGATACCACCCTCAACGCCGTTGCCATCACTATCTTTGGGGTGACGATGGCCAGCCTGCTGGGGCCATTGGTGAGCCTTTCTCCGGCTGTACTGGCGGTGTTTGTGGCCGTAGGTTTAGGCATTTTCAGCCTTGATCAGCTGGGTCTGGGGGGCCGTATCGGCAGCATCGCCATGGATGCTCTGGCCTGGACTTCGCCCGACTATCGCCAGCGAGTGCTGCACCACGAGGCGGGTCATTTTCTGGCGGCGGTGCTGCTCGAGTTTCCGGTTGAAACCTACACGCTCAACGCCTGGGAATCTTGGCGGCAGGGCATTGCGGGGCCGGGGGGTGTAGTGTTTGCCGGCGACCCCGCCAACGGCTACGACACCATCGCCCAGCAGCGGCTCACCCCCCAGGTGGTCGATCGCTACTGCCAGGTGTGGATGGCGGGCATTGCCGCCGAGCAGCTGATCTACGGCGACGCCGAGGGCGGTAGCGAAGATACCCTGGCCCTGGGCAGGTTTTGGAGCGCCCTGGGGCGATCGCCCGCCGAGATCCCCCTCAAACAGCGCTGGGCCGCCCTCCAGGCCAAAACTCTGCTAGAGAAACACCGCGACGCCTTTGATGCGCTGGTGACGGCCATGGGCGATCGCGCCCCGGTCGCCACCTGCTGCGAGATCATCGCCCAGCACCGCTCTACGGTAGAAGTGGCCTAGTAGTCTGCCAAGTCAAAGGTGACGGGGTAATGGGGTGCACGGTGTACGGTGTACAGTTCAAGGATTGCCGTGCACCGTATACCTTGTACCCTGCACCTTTACACAATCAGGTTGGTCAAGGATTAGTACGGGCTGGTAGAGATAGGACGAGATCATGGTCTACGCATTGCCGTCGGGGTTTCAGTGGGGGGTGGCCACCTCGTCATACCAGATCGAGGGCGCGGCGGCGGAGCGCGGCCCCAGCGTGTGGGATGTCTTTAGCCAGACCCCAGGCCGGGTGCTCAACGGCGATACCGGGGCGATCGCCTGCGACCACTGCCACCGCTACCGCGACGACATCGCCCTGATGGCGGAGCTGGGCGTGCGCCACTACCGCTTTAGCATTTCCTGGCCCCGCATCCTCCCCGACGGGCGCGGCGCGGTGAATACCGCTGGACTCGACTTCTACAGCGAACTGGTCGATACCCTGCTGGAGTTTGGTATTACCCCCCACGCCACCCTGTTTCACTGGGACAGCCCCCAGGCGCTAGAAGCTGAGTACGGCTCGTGGCGCAGTCGTCAAATGGCTCAAGACTTTGCCGACTACGCGGCGGTGGTGGTGAAGCGGTTGGGCGATCGGATCACCCACTGGATCACCCTCAACGAAATCTTTTGCTTTACCCACCTGGGCTATGGCGTTGGCCACGCCCCCGAAATGGCCCCCGGCACCGTCGTCAAAACCGCCAAAGAAGTCTGGCAAACCTCCCACCACGCCCTGCTGGCCCACGGCCTCGGCTGCCAGGCCATTCGCGCCGCCGCGCCCCAACCCTGCCAGGTGGCCCTGGTCGACAACTACCTGGCCACGGTACCGCTGACCGATAGCCCAGCAGATATCGCCGCCGCCCAGGCCGCCTTTCCCCGAACGGGCACCAACGGCGGCATTCTCTACCCGGCTCTGACTGGCGAATACAGCTCGCAATTGCTGGCAGACCTGGGCGAAAATGCCCCCGACATTCAACCCGGCGATCTCGAAATCATTCACCAGCCGCTCGATGCCCTCGGCTTTAACTGCTACACCGGGGTCTCCGTGCGCGCCGCCGATAACCCCAACGGCTTTGAGATCCTGCCCTTTCCCCAGGGCTATCCCCGCCTGCACATGCCCTGGCTGCACCTGCTGCCCGACAGCCTCTACTGGGGCGTGCGCCACATCAGCGACACCCTGCACCGCCCCGATCTGCGCGTCTTCATCAGCGAAAACGGCTGCGCCGCCCAGGATGAACTCACGCCCACCGGAGAGGTGATCGATCTAGACCGCATTCAATACCTGCAACAGTATCTGCGATCAGCCCACCGCGCCGCCCAGGAGGGCTACCCGCTGACCGGCTATTTTGTGTGGAGCTTTTTAGATAACTTCGAGTGGGCCTACGGATACGATCGCCGCTTTGGCATCACCTACATCGACTACGCCACCCAGCAGCGCATTCCCAAAGCCAGCTACCACTGGTACGCCCGCTGCGTGGCAGAAAATCGCGTGGTGTAAGAAGGAAGGCGCAATTAAATATAAACCCTTCGTAGGATGGGCAAAGCAACGCCTGCCCATCATCAGGGAGATGGGCACGGCCTTTGGGGCCTTTGCCCATCCTACGTTTAATGACAACTACCTACTCAGCCATGTTTTACAGTTCCGAGTCGCCCTGCACCCCCTGAATAATGCGCGACAGCTCGCTCTTTTCATCCACCGCGATCCGGGTGGGCGAGCCGCTGATGATTCGCTCCAGGTTGCGGAACGAGTCTTTGATGTCTGGCCCCTGGTTGTTGATGGTGTACTCGCGAATGCCCTTATCGTGCCACGAGCCGCGCATCTTGAACACGTTGATCGCCCGCGACAGTTCGCCCCGCACCTCCACGTATTGCAGCATTAAAATCGTGTCGGTAATGGTGGAAATGTGCGACTCGGTAATCGAGTGCAGCCCCATAAACTGCTCGGTGGTGTTAGTGAAAAAGCCGGTGATTTCCTCCTGCTTGGCAAAGCCCGTTACCCCAATTACAAACTGCCGAAAGGAGTTGTTGCTGACGCCGCGATCAAGGGCCGACAGCGAGTCGATCGCCACCCGCGACGGCTTAAACTGAGAAATCTCGGTTTTGATGATTTGCAGGTGGTCTTCTAGCCCCGCCGACTCGGGGTAGGCGCAGATAATCTTCAGCAGCCCCTGCTCTTCCATGGCCTCAAAATCAACCCCCCAGGAGTAGGCGTTGCGGGAGAGCTGAGCGCGCGACTCTTCATAGGCAAATAAAATCGCCCGCTCGCCGCTCTTGCAGCCATCCACCAAAAATTTGCTGACCAGCAGGGTCTTGCCCGTGCCCGTGGCCCCGGTGGCCAGAATGATCGAGTCTTTGAAAAAGCCGCCGCCGCACATGTCGTCCAGCGTCGGCACCCCCGACGACACCCGCGCGTTAGACGATCGCTGGGTGAGCTGCATCGCCCCCAGCGGGAAGATATTGATACCGTCGTTGGTAATCGTAAACGGGTACTCCCCTTTCATGTGGGTGGTGCCCCGCAGCTTGAGAATCTCAATGGTGCGGCGGCGGCGCTCCCCCTCCAGGGCGTTGCGCACAATGACGACGTTGTCAGAGACAAACTCTTCGACCCCAAAGCGGGCCACCGGGCCGTACTCATCGAGCCGTTCGGTGGTCATGATGGTGGTGACGCCGATCAGCTTCAGCCGGGCCACCAGGCGAAAGATCTCTCGGCGCACCACAGAGGCCGCATCGTACTGCTGAAACACCGCCGTCACCGAGTCAATGGAAACCCGCTTCGCCTTGTACTTGCGAATGGCGTACTGAATCCGCTCAATCAGCGCCGACAGGTCAAAGTTGCCCACCACATCCTGCCCTTCGGGATCGGGGGAGGCATCGAGGATAAATAGCTTGCCGTCGTCCACCAGACGCTGCAAATCCCAGCCAAAGCTGTAGGCGTTTTGAATAATGTCTTCGGGCGATTCTTCAAAGGTGACAAACACCCCCGGCTCATCAAATTCGGTGATGCCGTTGTAGATAAACTGCACCGCAAACAGCGTTTTGCCCGTACCCGAGGTGCCGCTCACCAGCGTTGACCGCCCCGCCGGAATGCCACCATGGCTAATATCGTCTAGCCCCTCGATCATAGTGCGAATCTTGCGCACGCCAACGGGGTGCGCAGGGGTCTGCAAATCGTTTTGGTCAGAGTCTGTCATGGGACGCCGTTGAGTTCTATCGGGCAGGGCAGCTGCCCTTAAATAAATTACAGGAAAACCACAGGAGATCTTGAGGACTAAGCATACCCCGAACCGGCTGCCCTAACCGATGACAACCAGCCGACTGTCAACAGGTGAGAAGCATCACTCTAGTCGGCCCCCCAGCTGGTCCCCAGTTTAGCTGGGGGACAGATTTAGCCCTCAACCCAATCTCAGGCCAAACTTCCTATGTCTAGCGAATCGGTCTAGACCCCTGGTATCAACCTTTTGGCTAGCTCCTTCTGGCTAACTTAACTATAGATGTCGTCTTCCCGTAGCTCATCGTAGAGCAGGTCTAACCCAATCAGCACCCGCTCGCGATCGGACAGGTCGCCAATAATCTTGCGCACCGGCGGCGGCAAAATTTTGGCCAGGGTAGGGGTAGCAAGAATTTTATCCTCCTCTGCCAGCTGCGGATTTTTGAGCACATCGATCACCTTGAGGGCATAAACTCCCTGAAATTCTTCTTCCAGAATGTTGTTGAGGGTCTTGAGGGCGCGCAGGGAGTTGGGGGTGTTGCCCGCAACGTAGAGCTTGAGGATGTAGGTTTTTTTAACGGAACTCATGGAAGGCTCTGGGTTACAGGGATATGGACGATTGTATCGGGTAAGGCGAGGGCCTAGGGCTGGCGGGGAATGGATCGCCGGTACATTTCGCACAGGTGGGCAATGATGTCGATCAGGGTGAGGCGGTAATCGAGCAAAATTTCTTCGCTGCGCCCCTCCAGCTTGAGCTGCTTAGCGAAGCTATCCATCAGCTGCATGTGAATTTCTACGATGTAGGTCACAGAGATATCGGCCATGAATGCCTGATCCACAAAGTCGTCGATCAGCTGGTTGAGGTTGATTTTGGGGTCTTTGGCAAAATAGCCCAGAATGATAACCCGGTAGTCAGCTTTGAGCTGGCTCAGAAAAGCTGCCCGATCCTCGGGGTCCATGTTGCGCAAAAACGAGCTGGGGCTGCGTTTGTAGTACACGCCCAGGTACCCGAGTCGAGATTTGAGTTTTTCTGTCAGGCGATGCTGCTGAGCGCTCAGACTGTCGTCTGAGGAGTCTGGGGGATCGACAGAAACCGAGGACGATGCGGCCTTTTGAGCGTCTGACAGCCGTAAAAACTCTTGAATAGCGTTCTGAATTACCCGCTCAATCTGAGACATTGCCTCAACGGCATGGTGAATGACAGCCCCAGGGTAGGGTTCGGCCCCTGTAACGGGCACCGCGTTGGTCGCGGCAGGCGGTTCGTGGCGGGCAGCCTCTGTCTCTTCCTCTGAGGCATGCCTTGGCCCACTTCCTGGCTCGCCAATGAGGATCACCACCGGCATCATCAGATCCAGCTGGATCAAGGCGGGGCGCAGGGCCTGCTGCCACACCTGGCTGTCTACCACCAGACAGTCGGGCAGCTCAGGATGGCTGTTCAACCAGTCTAGGGCATCGCCTAGAACGGCACTTTGGTGCACGACGTATCGGCTAGGGTCCAGATTTAACTCGGGAGCCTGCTGAACCTGATCACCGCGGGTCAGGACATAGATTTGAAGGGGAGCAACCAAGGGGTGATGATGGTGAGCGGAACAAGAAATAAGCTAGGGTTAACCCTAAGTTTAGCTAGCCAGAAACCACCGAAGCCGGGATTTAATACAGCCGACCCAGGAGATATCAAGATATCGTCAATTGTAAAGGGTGGTTGCCAGAATACGGTCTGCCCCCGCACCCAGAGTTAAACCCTAGGGGATTAGCCTATGGCGCTGCCGCCCCTCGATCACTTTTTGAGCCCTGTTCCCGCCTACGATCTGGCCACATCTCTCGGCGATATTACCCAAGCTTTGATGCAGCCGGCGGCGGCGACCCCCAGCCATATTGTGGTGACTGACGATGAGCATCGCCCCCTAGGGGCGATTGCCCTGGGGCGGTTGTGGGCCAGTCACCACACCTGGGGGCTGAATCACGCTGGGGATAGTTTACCTGAGCCACGGCTGCTAGATTGCCAGCCCTGGCTAGAGCCGGCGGTAGAGGTGGAGGCCAGCCAGCTGTTAGATATGGCAGCCCTGGCTGAACTGGGGGCGCTGGCTCAAAAAGTGCCTGCCCCAACCCTGGTGGTGATCGACTCTGACGGGCAGTATCTGGGGGTGCTCAATTCGACTCGGCTGTTGGGCTGGCTGGCCAGCCAGCCCACGGGAATCAGTGAGGCTAGCCAGCCCGGCAAAGACTGGCTAGAGGCCGAGCAACGGGCCTGGGTCCTAGAGCTTAGCCACGCGCTCAAAAACCCAATCACCACGCTGCTGGGGTTGTCAACCTTACTTTTAGACAGCCGGGTGGGGGCGCTGAGCGATCGCCAGTTTCGCTACGTGAGCCTCATGCGCCAGGCGATTCGTAAGCTGACCACCCTGATCAACCTGCTGCTCGACTGGATGCGCCTGGAGTCAGGCCAGATCGCGCTCACCCTGGAGCGAGTCAGCCTGCAACCCCTGGCTGACACCCTGCTGTCTAGCTTCCTCAGCGCCCAGCCCGAGGTCGAGGCCTCGGATTGGGCGGAGGAGTTTACGGTGCGTCTAGCAACCGCTGAGGATTGGGTGATGGCTGACCCCCTGCGCCTGCGCCAGAGCCTGCACTACGGTTTGAGCTACCTGCTGGCCCAAGGGGCCAGACCCAGCGGCCTGATGGTCGAGCCCTGGGGGCCGTGGATCGGGTTTAGCCTGGGCAGCCCAGATGCCCTAGCGACGGCGGGCGCTGAGTACGGGGCTGCACCGCGCCTCGAAGCGCTGCCAGAACTCCAGACCCTACAGGGATTAGGGCTTACCCTAGCCCGGCGGTTTAGCCAGCTCCACGGTGGCGAGGTCAGCCTGTTGAGTAGCCCGGTCTGGGGCAGCCGCCTGACCCTGCTGTTGCCGCCCCCCCCGGCCCTGGCCCGCGCTCAGACCACGGTGCTGGTGCTGCTGGCCTGCGCCAGCGAGGCGGTAGTTGAGCAAATCTACGGCTGTCTGCGAGGGACCGACTACCGCCTGGCGATCGCCCCCTGCGGCCAAACTCTGAGCGCTATGCAGGAGCGGCTCGCCCCCGCCTGCACCCTGATTCACTGGGAATCGCTGCCCGATGCCCCCAGCAACGCCGCTGCCCGCCAGGCTCTGGTAGATGGTTTGGAGATGGTCAACCCGGTGGTGCTGAGAGCGGCGGCGGATATGGCGGCGGGTTTGGCCTCGGCGGAGAGCGCCGGGGAGGCGGATATGGCAGGCAAAGTTCTCTCGATTGAGACTCTGACCCAGAGGCTGCGGCCCGTGCTCGACCAACTCTGTCAGCGCTATCCGGTGCCGCTGGCGGGGCTAACCATACTGCTGCTGCGATCGCCTGAGGCCGGAGCTCCTCCCAGCGCCCTGTCTGCCGCTGTGCAAACCTGGCTCCAGCGCTACCGCTGCCGCCTGCTTCAGGCCGACGATCTGGCCCAGGCCAATTTGCTCAGTCGGGTGTGGCAGCCCCAGGCGATCGTCTTAGACAGAACCGAGCCGGTGCCCCTGGCCGAACTCCAGGCCCTGGCCCGCTACCCGGCCCTGGCCCGACTGCCCCTGGTGACGCTAGTGCCAGGGGCGGCTGGGGCTGAGGCGCTAGGGCTGACCCTGGTACCCTGCCTAGAGGTCCTCCGCCAGCCCCCGGCTGAGGCGGTGAGGAGTCTAATACAGGTGATCGCCATGCAGCAATCCACCCCTGACCGCTAGGCCAGGGGGTTCCGGGCATTCTGGAATTCTCTTTACAGGGTTCTAGGGCCGGCAATTTCTGCCCCGGTGGATCAAATCTGTTCTGGGGTAGCGTAGGCCATCATTCTAGGCCGCAATTTTGGGCATATTGAGCCCACTGCCCTGGGGTATCGACAACGGCTTACCATTCAGAAACCCATGCCCGACCCTGAGTTCCCTCGTCCTCATTACCCCCTCACCCATCTGGCTGAGTCCTCTGCTTCCCAGACTGCGCTGCAGCCTTGGCTGACCCTGGCGTTGCTCCGTCAAAAGGCCTGGCCAAAAGACTGGCAAGCAGGCGAGCATCCTTGGCTAGACCTAAAGCCTGGCGTCACCGCCTCTCAGCGGCTGATTGATGTGCTGCCCGGCATCGTGTTTCAGGCCGACGGCGATGCCGGCTGGTCAATGCGCTACCTCAGCGCTGGCTGCTACGCGCTCACCGGATACTCTCCAGAGGATTTGCTGGGGCAGGGCAAGGTGCCTTTCTATAACGACATCACCCACCCCGATGACCTGTCTCGGGTGCTATCGAGCATTCAGCAGGCGATTGACTGTGGCCAGCCCTACGAGGTGGAGTACCGGATTAAAACCCGCAGTGGCGAGGAGAAGTGGGTGTGGGAAAAGGGGTCGCTAATTCTCGGGACTGAGGGCGCGATCAACGGCATTGAGGGGTTTATCACCGACATTACCCCCCTGAAGCAGTCGGAGGCAGCCCTGCACTTAAGCGAGCTGTCGCTGCAGCTGGCCGAGTCAAAGTATCGCAGCATGTTTGAAAATGCAGTTGAAGGCATGTTTCAGACCACCCTCGAGGGCCGCTACCTGACCGTCAACCCCATGCTGGCCAAGCTCTACGGCTATGACTCGCCCGCTGACTTGATGTACAACCTCACGGATATCAACTATCAACTCTACGTGCAGCCGGGTCGTCGGCAGGAGTTTGCCCAGCTGATTCAAGCTAGCGGAGCAGTGCTGGGGTTTGAGTCGGAGGTCTACCGCAAAGACGGGTCTGTAATTTGGATTTCGGAGTCGGCGCGGGCTTTCTTTGACAGCCACCAAAACCTGGTCGGCTATGAGGGCACGGTCGAAGACATTAGCGATCGCAAACGTTCAGAGGCGGCGATCTTGCGCCGCGATCGCCTGTTGCTGGGGGTAGCCGAGGCCAGCCAGTGCCTGCTCACCACTGCCGACGTGCCCCAGGCGATTCCCCAGGTGCTGGCCCGGTTGGGGGAGGCCGCCACCGCCGACCGCGCCTACGTCTATACCCACCATCCCCAGTCAGTGACTGGGGAACCGGCCATGACCATGTGCTACGAGTGGACCACTCCCACCACGACTCCCAGCATTGATCAGCCCCACTGGCAAGACCAGAGCTACCGCGCCCTAGGCCTAGAGCGCTGGCTTACCCTGCTAGAGCAGGGTAAGTCGATCTGTGCCCTGACCCGCCACTTTCCCCCCGGCGAGCAGGTGGTGTTGCTGAGGGACAGCATTCTATCAATTTTGATGGTGCCGATTTTTATTGACGCCCAGCTGTGGGGTTACATCGGCTTTGACGCCTGCCAGCAGGAGTGGGAATGGAACGCCAGCGATGAATCGATCTTAGTGGCGGTGGCGGCCAGCCTGGGGGGGGCGCTCAAACGTCAGCGCACCGAGGCCCAGATGTGCTATCAGGTCTACCACGATACCCTCACCGGGCTGCCCAACCGGGCCTTTTTTGACCAGCACCTGCCCCAGGCGATCGCCCGCACCCGCCAGAGCGACCAACAGCTGGCGGTGATCTTTCTCGACCTCGACAACTTTAAGACCATCAACGACACCCTCAGCCATGCCGTGGGCGATCTGCTCTTGCAGCAGGTCACCCAGCGCATTAGCGCCGCCCTGCGGGCCGAAGATATTGTGGCCCGCTGGGGCGGCGATGAGTTTACGCTGATCTTGCCAAACCTGGCCGACCCCAGCGATGCCGCTAAAATTGCCCGCCGCATTGCCGACCAGCTGACGCCGCCGTTTTTGCTGCAAAATCACGAGCTGCACGTCACTGCTAGCCTTGGCATTGCCCTGTTTCCAGAGGATGGCCAAGACATGACCACGCTGCTGCAAAATGCTGATGTGGCCATGTATCGAGCCAAGCAGCAGGGCCGCAATAACTACCAGTTCTACACCCAGAGTCTGAGCAATGAGGCTGCCCAGCGGCTCACCATGGAGAGCTATCTGCACCACGCCCTCGGACGCGATGAGTTTACGCTCTATTACCAGCCCCAGGTCAAAGTAGATACGGGAGAAATTGTGCAAATGGAGGCACTGCTGCGGTGGCAGCACCCCACCCTAGGCTTGGTGGCACCGGCGCAGTTTATTCCCCTAGCCGAAGAAAATGGGCTGATTGTGCCCATCGGCGAGTGGGTGTTGCACACTGCCTGTGCCCAGATCATAGCCTGGGCACAGGCGGGGCTACCCCTGGTCAAGCTGGCGGTGAACCTCTCGGCCCGGCAGCTTCAGCATCCCAACCTGGTGGGCATGGTCGCCCAGGTGCTGGCCGAAACCGGCCTGCCGGCCACTCACCTAGAGTTAGAAATTACCGAAACTGCCGCCATGGCGGATGTGGCGGCCTCCATTGATCGGCTGCGGGAGCTGCGCCAGCTGGGGGTAAAAATATCGATGGATGACTTTGGCACGGGCTACTCATGTCTGAGCTACCTGAAGCAGTTTCCCCTAGATGGCATCAAGATTGACCGCGCGTTTGTGATCAATTTACCCTACAGCGCCGTCGATCAGGCGATGGTCACTGCCATCATTGCCATGGCTCGAGGTCTAGCCCTGAGCGTGGTGGCTGAGGGGGTAGAGACCACCGAACAATATCGCCACCTCCACCGCCTGGGCTGTACCGAAATGCAGGGCTTTATGTTTGGTAGGCCCCAGCCGGCAACGGTGGCGGCGGCCTACCTGAGCCCTGTCTCCAGACAGGTCCAGCAGCTGGCTAGCCCAGGGCCGTCTTGAGCTGGCGGCAAAATTCACCAATGGTGTGCAGAGCGGTCTGGGGGTCTTCGCCAGCCAGTCGTTTGACAAAGGCGCTGCCCACAATCACACCATCGGCTCCCCAGGCTCTGAGTTGCTGGGCCTGGTCGGGGTCAGAGACACCAAAGCCGACGCCAATGGGTTTATCGGTGTTTTGCTTGAGACCATCGATCAGGTCTTTGACTCGACTTTGTAGCTCGCTGCGGGTGCCGGTGACGCCAGTGACGCTGACCAGATAGACAAAGCCCTGGGCCTGGGCGGCGATCGCCGCAATCCGCTCCGGTGGAGATGTCGGGGCCACCAGCAGTGTCACATCAATGCTGGCCGCTGCCGCTGCCGTCAGCAGCGCCTCCACCTCTTCGAGGGGCAGGTCGGGCACCACCAGGCCCGCCACCCCCACCGCCGCAATATCGGCCATAAACTGGTCGATGCCCCGGTTGAGAATCGGGTTGTAGTAGGTAAATAAAATCAGCGGGGCCTGCAGTTTGGGGCTGAGGGCTTTGACCATGGCCAGCACCCGGTCGAGGGTGACGCCCTGGGCCAGGGCGCGGGTGGCCGCTGCCTGGATCACCGGCCCGTCGGCCAGGGGGTCAGAGTAGGGCACCCCCAGCTCAATAAAATCTGCCCCGTTTTGGTCGAGCACCCGCAGGGCCGCGGCGGTGGTCTCAAGGTCAGGGTCGCCAGCGGTAATGAAAGGAATCAGGGCGCACTCACCCAGTGATCGCAGGTCACGGAAGCGTTCAGAAACAAGGGCCATAGCAGGTACCGGAAAACCTCAGTCCAATAGAGCACTCTAGAACAAGCGTGGTCCCAAGTCTACGCTTTGGTCAGAGGTCGGCGCTGCCTCAGGGGTCTGTGCTGTCTCAGGCGTCATCTCCCTGGTCGAGTTTGGCTTGCAGAGCGGCTAGCTGTTCGGGGCTGAGTTCGTCCAAACGGCGCTGGAGCACCGCCGTCTCATAGTCATCCATCTGCTGATTGAGGGTCATGTTGCGCGTTACCACCCGCAGCAGGTAACTGGCTAACCAGGCCACCACGCCCCCCACCATCACCGCCTGGCTCCAGATGCCAGCGGAGATGCCGTCGAGGCCAAACAGCCGAAAGCCGAGAAACAGCCCGCCGCCCGCTAGAGAGATGCCAATGCCAATGGCGATTACGTCAATGCGTCGCATAGCCGGTCAAGACCTAAGGTCGCGAGGCTGGGGACGGAAGTTTAGAAATGGGCTAAACAGCAGCATGCCGGGGAAGAAAACAAATACCATGCCGTAGAGCAGGGTGCGCTCTACCGACCCAGCTACATACCAGCGCCGTCGCACATAGAAAATTAGCGCCAGGGGCACCACCACCAGATAGGTGCCGGCAACGGCGATGTAGGCACCCGCCGCCAGGAGAAAATCGCTGGATAGTTCTGGCATAGATATAAATAATGATTGACTAACCCGGTTGTAGTGCCTGACCTGGGGCAAACGTGGGCGGCTTGGCACTCCGCTTACCCAAAATCATAGAGCCTCTTTGACGATTGTAAAGGAGATTATCGCAAAGGGATGGTCGCCCGACGCTACAGCCCCGGTGTGTCGGTAGCGTCGGGCGCACTGGCCAAAGGGGCGGTTTGCACCCGGTCAACCCGTCGCCACCATATACTCCGGCAACACCCGAGCGTAGAGGCGACTGCTGCCGGGGCAGTGCCGTTGACTGATGCGGCTAAAGCAGCGATCGCCAAACAAAGACCACAGGCACAGGGCGAACCAAGCCCCCTCACCTCGGACCTGGCTCGGCCCTTACAAATTGCCCTTATGAATTCCACATAACCTCTGTGGTAGGTTCCTGCCTAAATTACAGGACACGTTGGCATGCCACGTAAAATCTTTAATTTGGAATAACGTTAGAAATCTTTACAATTTTCTGTGTGAAATTACGGATGAATTGGTATGATTTGTCGGGACTTAGACAAAACGTCAGCGTTTTAATCCTTCAAAGGGCAGAATTTTTGAATTCTGAAATGGTTGACTAATCGGCTGAAGGTGATTGAGGCGCTGCCTCAATCACCTTCAAGTCAGCGTCTGGTTAGGCGCTGCAAGGTCAGGCTGACTCTTGCAACGCTTTTGTTGGTGTGAGGAGTTGTCTCAGAGGGTTGGTGTGAGGCGTATTCAGCGACAACTGTACCGGGGGCTGCTATTTTTGCTGGCCCTGGTTTTGAGCTATGGCCTCGGCCATTTTGGGGCATCGCCTCCGGTCGCCCAGGCTCAAAGCCGAATTTTTATTAACCAGGCGGTGGCTCAGTTTGACGGCCCCACGGGGCCAGTTACTACTGCCTCCAATGAGACGCGGGTGGGGGAGAATGTTGCTCCCCTTCAGATCGTCAAGACCGCCGACCGAGCCGCCGCCGAGCCTGGCGATGTGGTGGTCTATCGGCTGCTGATCACCAACCCCTCTAGTCGGGTGGCTACGCCTCTGACGGTTACTGACCAACTGCCCCGGGGCCTAAGGTACGTGCCCGACTCGGTGCAGACAGCACCGTCGCAGCCCACCCAGCAGGTGCTCACTGACAGCAGTTTGACCCTGACCTTTGCCGCTCTCGATCCCGGGGCTTCGATCTCGGTGGCTTACGCAGTGCTGGTCTCCCCCGAGGCAGTGCAGGGCGATGGCCGCAACGTGGCCCAGGCCGCAGCGCCGGGCTTTGCCCCGGTGACGGCTCCCTTCCATCTGACCATTCGCCCCGGCATTGTGTCTGACTGCGGCACCATTGTGGGCCGGGTGTTTGTGGATCGCAATTTTGACGGTCAGCAGCAGCCCGGTGAGCCAGGGGTACCCAACGCCGTGATCTTTATGGACGATGGCAACCGCATCTTGACTGACCCCGACGGGCTGTTTTCGCTGGCTAACGTGCTGCCGGGCTACCGGGTTGGCACGCTGGATCTCTATAGCTTACCTGGCTACACCCTGGCCCCTAACCTCTACCGCATTGAGGAAAACAGCGTCTCCCGCTTTGTGCGGCTGTCGCCGGGCGGTCTGGGCCGCATGAACTTTGCCGTTACACCAACCTTTGGGGAGGAGCAGTCATGATGTTTCTGTCTTCTCGTTCTCTGGGGCTGGGGCTGTTGACCACGCTGGTGGGGTCGCTGGGGGTCTCTCTGTCGGCCCAGGCCGCCCCCGAGGCGCTGGGTAACGCCGCAGATCTGGAGACTTCGGCAGATCGGAGCGCGGTGGTAGACGCCGTAACTCTACCCCTGCCTGCGTTAGCGCCCTCTGATTTAGCTCCTGCTGAACTGGCGGCTTCCTCTGATCCAGATTCTTTGGCCCCTGGGGAGTCGGCCTGGGATAGCCCCGAGCGGGCGATCGCCAATGCCACCATTTTGCCCCTGGGCTACTTGCCCGCTGCGGTAGAGAAACTGCCTGAGCTGCCGGGCACTGCCCTGCCCCTGGCCAACCGTCGCGAAAACTCGGAGTTATTTGAGTTCAACTTTGACGGCGATCAGCTGCCCCTCAGCCCGCCGCCCACCCAGCCGCTGCGGCCCGTGGTGCCTCAGCCCGAGGCGGTGGCCTATATTCTCACTCTGACCCCCGAGCGCGAGGTGCAGATTCCGGCCAACGGTCGCTCGGCCCTGACCCTGATGGGGGCGGTGACCACCGCCGACGGCCAGCCCCTCGATGGCGATGTGGTGGTGACGCTGACCAGCAGCGCCGGAGAATTTATCGGGACCGACTACGACCGTGATCGCGCCGGATTTCAGGTGCTGGCTCGTCGGGGCCTGTTCGAGGCCCAGCTGCGCTCGACCCTCGATGCCCAGCCCGCCACGGTGCGCGCCACTGTCGATGCCCGCACCCTGCGGGAGTTTGACCCCACTCTGCAACCGGGCTACCCGGCCCTAGAGGCCACCACCCAGGTGAGTTTCTTCACCGATCTGCGGCCGACGATTATTTCGGGGGTGGTCGACTTTCGGGTGGGCCGGGGCGGCACCAACCTGCTGGGTAGCTTTAGAGATTTTCTCAACCCCGACTCCCTCAATCAGGATGTGGAGGTCAGCTTTACCACCGGCCTGTTTGCCACCGGGGCCGTGGGCGACTGGCTGTTTACCGGAGCCTACAACAACATCCGTGGCCTCAACGACCGCTGCGATGGCAGCGGCCTGTATCGAGATTTACAGGCCTGTGACCAGACCTACCCGGTGTACGGCGACAGCTCTACCACCGACTTTCTGACTCCTTCGATTGACAGTCTGTACCTGCGGTTCCAGCGCGACTCGCTGGTGCCCGATGCCGGGCCAGACTACTTTATGTGGGGCGACTACGGCACCCAGGAGTTTGCCGGCAGGTCGCAACAGTTCACCGCCACGGTGCGCGAGCTGCACGGATTCAAGGGCAACTACACCTTTGGCAACGGGCTTCAGCTCACGGCCATGTACGGCGACAACGTGCGGCCCTTCCAGCGGGACACCATTGCCCCCGACGGCACCAGTGGCTACTATTTTTTGTCGCGGCGGCTGGTGCTACGGGGCAGTGAGAACGTGTTCATTGAGGCGGAAGAATTTAACCGCCCCGGCACCGTGCTGGAGCGCACCCCCCTCTACCGGGGCGCTGACTATGACATCGACTATGATCGCGGCACTTTACTGTTTCGCCAGCCGGTGCGCGCCGTTGACATCAACCCCTTGGGTACCACCCTGGTGCGGCGCATTGTCGTCACCTACCAGGTAGAAGATGCCTCGGTGCGGGGCAGCCTTTACGCCGGGCGGCTTCAGTATCAGCCGGCGGGTGATCGCGGCGGTGTCATCGGGGCCTCGGTACTAAACGAAAACCAGGGTACCCAGGACTTTACCCTCTACGGGGTCGACTTTCTCTGGCCCCTGGGCGATCGTGGCGAAGTCACCGGAGAATTTGCCCGCTCGACCTTCAACGCCGGGACGGTCAACAACGAGGGCAATGCCTACCGCATTGAGCTGAGCGGCACTCCCTTTGAGGGCATCACCGGCCAGGCCTACTATCGCTCTACCGACAGCGGCTTTAACAACACCGCCACCAGCACCTTTAGGCCAGGGCAAACCCGCTGGGGCGGTCAGGTGCAGGCCCAAGTCGGCCCCCAGACCCAGATCCGTGCCCTCGTCGACCAAGAACGCAACCTGGGCACGGCTACGGCCGTGCCAACCTCGGCGGCGGGCCTGCTGCGGCCCGGTCAAATTGCTATTCAAGGCGGCCGCATTGACAACACCCTGACCGAGCTGCGGGCGGGCATTGCCCAGCAGTTTGGCAGCGCCACCCTGGGCATTGACTTTGTCAATCGCAACCGCGATGACCGGATTGGCAATACCTCGACCAACGCCAACCAGCTGGTGTCGCGGCTCAACCTGCCGCTCACCGCTACCCTCAGCGCCCTGGCCCAGAGCGAGCTTAACCTGGGCACCACCGACCCCCTCTACCCCACCCGCAATACCGTGGGTCTGGAATGGGCAGTGCAGCCCGGTGTCAGCCTGCGGCTGGCCCAGCAGTTTCTCTCGGGGGGCACCGGGCCGGGGTCGATCACCAGCCTCGACACCCTAGTGGACTATGAGCTAGACGACAACACCACCCTGACCAATCGCTACTCGCTGCTGGGCGGCTACAACGGTATTACTGGCCAGGGGGCGATCGGCCTCAACCACCGTCTGGTGCTAGCGCCGGGGCTGCGGGCCAACTTTGGCTTTGAGCGCATCTTTGGCGATGGCTTTAACCTCACCGGGGCTGGGCAGCAGTTTGCCCAACCCTTTGCGGTGGGCCAAGGGGGCAGCTCGGCCCTGGGGCTACAGGCGGCCACCGTGTATTCGGTCGGGCTAGAGTACACCGACAACCCCGACTGGCAGGCCAGCGGACGCATTGAGTACCGCGACTCGCCGGGGTCAACCAATTTGGTGCTGGGGGCGGCGGCGGCGGGGCGGCTGACCGACTCGCTCACGGGTCTAGCCCGCTTTGACCTGGGCAATTTTGCCAACCAGACCATTACCGACCAGTTGGGTAACTCCAGCACGCTGCGCCTGGGGCTGGCCTACCGCAACCCCGTGAGTGACGTGTTTAACGGCCTGCTCAGCTACGAGTATCGCCAAAACCCCAGCAGCACCCCCGACAGCATTCTGCAGGGCACCAGCTCTGAGGCCCGCGACCACACCCTGGCGTTAGAGGGCATCTACGCCCCCAACTACCAGTGGGAGTTTTACGGCAAGTATGCGCTGCGGGCCAGCTCGGCCAACCTGGCCGAAAACTTTGGCTTCTCGAACAGCATTCACCTGGCGCAGCTGCGGGCCACCTACCGCTTTGCCTACCGTTGGGATGTGGGAGGCGAGGTGCGCTATGTAGGGCAGCCGGTGATTGGCTACAACCAAACTGGCTTTGCCCTAGAGGCGGGCTACTACCTCACCCCCGACGTGCGCCTGGGGTTGGGCTACAGCTTTGGCGGGGCCAACGACGGCTCGTTTACCGGTGGCGGCGGCTATCGGTCGGCCAGCGGCCCCTACTTTGGCATTACTGCCAAGGTCAATCAGCTGTTTAACAGTTTTGGCGTGCAGCCGGTGTCGCCACCCCAGCAGCAAGACTCTTACGTAGACCAGGAGGCCCTGATCGACAGGCCCGACATAACGGGCACTGCCCCAGGAGGTGAGGAATGAATCAGCAGTGGTGGATCGGATACGGAGCCCTGGCCCTGGTGGGGACTGGTTTGGTGGGGGTGATGGCCCCTGCTTTGGGGCAGTCGGCGCTGCCCGCCTACAGTCTGGTGGTGACTAGCGCCGATGATGGGCCCATAGCGGCCGACGAGGGGCTGACCCTGCGGGAGGCTTTGGAGCTAGCCAACGGGACCCTCACCCTAGAAGAACTTAGCGAGGCGGAGCAGGCTTTGGTGGTGCCTCTGCCCGCCGGGCAGGGGTCGCAGATTAGCTTTGCCCTGCCGGAAGACCAGACGGTGATTGCGCTGGTCGATCTGCTGCCCGAAATCGTCGCCCCAGAGCTGGTGATCGACGGCACCACCCAGGCGGGCTACGACGCTGACGCCGGGCTAGATCCGAGGTTTCCGCCCGCGCCTGCGGTCAGCCTGACCGTAGCCGAGGGCCGCGAGGTGGCCCGAGGCCTCTCCATTGCCGCCGATGGGGTGACGGTGCGAGGGCTTAGTTTCTATGGCTTTCGCACGAGCGATCGCGCCACCCAGACCACGCCCCCCTCAGATATTTTCGTCAGCGCCCTGGCGCCGCCGGTCGACGCCAGCCCCCTCAGCCCGGTGCTAGGGTTGTTTCGCCTAGAGGAGCCGGAATCCGCCCCGCGCGGTGTAGTGATTGAGCAAAACTGGCTGGGGTTGCCCCCCGATGAAGCATTTCCGGCGGTGCCTTCGGCCTTTGGGGTGACGGTGTTTAACGCCGTTGAGACCACCATTCGCAACAACCGCATTCAAAACCACGACGGTAGCGCCATTATTACGGGCTTTCGGGCCGATGGTTTGCAGGTGAGCGAAAACGCGATTATTGGCAACGGCTTAGCGGGCATGCCCGACGCCATTCGCCTGGAGGGCACCATTGACCGCAGCGCCATCACCGACAACTTGATCTGCGCCAACGACGGCAGCGGCATCTATATTTATAAGCCCGAGGGCGCGACCCAGATCAGCGGTAATGCCATCCAGTACAACGGGCGACGGTTTGAGCGCGCTGCCGTGTATCTGATGGGCAATGACCACCAGGTCAACGATAATTTCATCGGCTACCAGCCGGGGCCGGGGGTGGTGGTCACCGCCTACCCCGAGAGCCACCGCAACCAAATTCGCGGCAACCGCTACGCTGAGCTAGACGGTCTGGCCATCGACCTCAACACCCAGGGCAATACCGGCGTCCAAGACTTTCAAAAGGGGGATGGACCAAACCCGCCCCGCAACAGCCACCACCGCCGCCGCGAAACCGGCAACGCGGCCATTGATGCCCCCCAGTTTGACAGCTATACCTTTGCCACGGGGCCGGGTCAGGTGACGCTGACGGGCACCGCCGACCCTGGCACCGAGGTGGATCTCTACCGGGTCGATGGGGCGGGCTTTCCCTATAGCCCGCTGTCGGAGCGACTGGGCACAGTAACCACCAGCCCCGAGGGCAGCTTTAGCGCCAGCCTCTCGCTGCCGCCGGGGACAAGGGTGAGTGCGATCGCCTCCGACCCCGAGTTTGGCACCTCAGAACCCGCCGCCGTCGCTGCGGTAGCGACCGCCGATGGGGCTGTGCCCGAGCTACCCGCCACCCCGGTAGAGCTGCCCAACTGCTCCCCACCGGCCCCGCCGCCCGAGCTGGTAGAGCCACCAGCCCCCCTAGAACCGCTAGTGCTGGAGGTGCCTCGCAATATCCACTTTGCCCTCGATCAATACAACATCAGCCCCGAAAGTGCGGCGGTGCTCGACCAAATTGCCGTCGTCATGCTCGAAAACGACTTTCTCACCCTAGAGCTACATGGCCACACTGACCCCCGCGCCAGTGCCGCCTACAACCTGGCCCTGAGCGAGCGTCGAGCCAACGCCGCCCGCAACTATCTGATCGCCCAGGGGGTGCCCCCAGAGCGGATGCGGATTGTGCCCTTTGGCCTCACCCAGCGGCGCAGCGATGAAAGCTCGCGCCTGGCCTACGCTCGCGATCGCCGGGTTGAGTTTGTCTTCACCGACCTGCGCGGCCTCGACATCATCTTCATCGATCAAGAAGCCGACCTTCAGCTTGAGTAGCCCCGATCATCCGAAACGCTTAGCCCCAACCGCTTTAGTAAAGTCAAGAGATGTCCGATATGCGACAGTTCGCTATTCCCCAGCCGCACCAGAGCAAAGCTGTACCATTTTGCGTTAAGCGTTTAGTGGGCTTGATAGTTAGCGTTGGGTTTGTCCTGCTTGGTATTTTTGGAGGTGCTAGCCCGGCCTTGGCTCAGCTAGCTCCTAGTGTTGGTGTTGAACAGCTGATAACTACTACTCAGCTAGCTACACCAGTACCTCCACCTCCGTCATTCCCAAATACGCCCTATACAACCCCCTGTGACGTTGCCAGCTTTGCCGGTTGTAATACGGCGGGAGCCGTCACCAACCTCACCTTCGGAGCCGGGAATAATATTGTGCTAGATGCGGTTACTGTGGCTGGCAACCGATTTGAGCCGGCAACCGACCTGCTACCGCCTCTAGGGCTGGTGCCACGGCTTGTATTTAGGCGTTCAGGCCCAATAGAGCGAGCGCTGGTGTTTCTCGAACGGCTGATTGCTACCCCCGATACCCTAACTCTGGCTCCAGGAAGCGTAGCCACTCTTGAAGAGGCCATGCTCAGCAATGTGATTAACCGCGGCATTGACAACGTGTTCAACAACGTTCAAGGAGTAGCTCCTGGGGGTACTGGACAGGAAACCGCCAACAATATTGAGCGCATCGACTACATCATCGACGGCGGCATCAACGTCCCGCCTGCTCAACAGGGAGATGTAGGGTTCTTAATTTTAGAACGAGGCGGCAATGATGCCTTTAAAATTGCTGCCATCACTGGTTTAGATGGTGCTGGTCTCCCCTCAGCCTACGGGCCATTAATTGATGTTGTCCCCGGAGACTGGGGTAACGCAAACGATGTGTCAATTTTGACGGCAGTTTTGCGTCGCGATGACCTCGGCGACCCCACTCCTCCTCTATTTAGACCGTCGCACACCGTAGGGGCGCAGTTTGTGCAAGGCATCTTCTTCCCGATCAACTCTCTGGTAGAAGCGCCTGACAATGCCAACCCGGTCTTTGGCTACTCGTTGTTTGCCGCTGACGTTACCGGGGCAGGTGCACAGCTGGTTGATTTTACCAACACCACGTTTTTCCCAGCCACTACTAATGGCAGCACCCAGGGTGGGCTAGACCTGATCGCTGGTGGTTTTGGCTTAATTAGGCAGACAACGATCGCCCCAACAGGTAGCCTGTCGCTGCTCAAGCGCATCACCAATCTGTTTGGCCCCGCCAACCTGCCCAACTTCAACCAGTTTGTGGGCGACGGAGCAACGCTAGCGCTGCTGCAAAACAACAATCTGGGCCAGGGGCTAGATGTGGTCACCGACCCTCAGGTGCAGGCGGGTAACGGCATTGAGTACACCGTCTACTTGGCCAATAGCTCTACTGGTACAGCTGCCAATGCGGTGGTTTGCGACCAAATCCCCCAGGGGTTGACCTTTGACCCCAACGCCTTTGGGCCGGGGATTGGCATTCAGGCGATCGCCGCCTCAAGCCCACCGGGGCCAGTGGTCAACTATACCAACGCCGCCGATGGCGACCCCGGCACGTTCTTCGCCCCTGGGGCGGCGCTACCGCCCTTCTGCGGCACTAACCAGGGCAATGGTGCCGTGGTGGTCAATGCCGGAGATGTTGCCGCCGACCAAGTGGGCTTGATTCGCTTTAGAACCACTGTCAACCAATAGAGTCCGACGTTAATCAGCCAACTATTCCTGCAACCTAGCACCTAAAACCCGTTGCCTTGACCAACCCAATTGTGACTGGCTCGAATGGGATCAAGGTGTCGGGTTCAAGGTGTACGGTTTAAGGTGTACGGTTCAAGGTGTACGGTTTAAGGTGTACGGTTCAAGGTGTACGGTTCAAGGTCTGTCGTGCTTCTGACACCGCACACCTTAAAGCCTGGCTTTGGCCGCCCACTGGTTTCGCCGATCAGTGGGGTGGGCTACACTGGTTACAGATAGGCTATATGCGGGCTGCGATCGCCCTCTGGGTCTACCTGTGATCACTGCAATTCCCTGCGGCTATGCCCGACGCCCTGGTTTCTTTCGCCCACCATTACCACGGCCGTACCAAGTACGCCCCTGAGACCCTCGCCGCCCAGGCTCGCCCCCTTGACTACGGGCAACAGCCCATTCCCTTTAAGACCTATCGGGTGGGTACTGAGGTCGATCTCAAGCCCTACCTAGAAAATGACGAGGGTTCTGCGCCAGAGAATTCTGCTCCAGAGAATGAGTACCTCGACTGGATGCGTCTGTCGAGGCTGCTGATCAACGTCTATGGGTTGACCGCTAAGTTCCCTACCGCCACGGGGCAGACCTTCTATCTGCGATCGGCTCCCTCAGCCGGGGGGCTGTACCCCGCCGAGGTCTACGTGATTTCGCGGGGCACCCGGCTGCTGCCCGCCGGGCTGTACAACTATCAGGCCCGCAGCCACAGCCTCTGGCGCTACTGGGATGACCACAGCTGGCAGGGGTTGCAGCGGGCCTGTTTCTGGCACCCAACCTTAGAGGCGACCCACCTGGCGGTGGTCGTGACCGGGGTGTTTTATCGCTCGGCCTGGCGCTACCAAGACCGGGCCTACCGGCGCATTTGTCTAGACGTGGGCCATCTGCTGGGCAATTTGGAGCTGGCCAGCGCCCTGGTCGACTACCGCCCCCACCTGATTGCCAGCTTTGTTGATCGCGCCCTGGCCGACCTGCTCTACCTAGACCCCGCTGAAGAAGGCGCGCTGGCGGTGCTGCCGCTGGCCGACCTGTTGACGGTGGAGCAAAACCTGCCCTGTGCCGAGGTGGCCTTTGCCACTGCGCCCCAGACGAGCTTCCCGGCCCTGGCCGATGGCGAGCTGCTGAGCTACTTTCACCAGGTGACCGAAATTGCTGCTACGGCGGACGCCCCCCGGTGGGCGATGCGTCCCACGGGCGATACCCCCCAGCCTGCCGACACCCTGGAAGAAAAGTACAACCTGCCCTTTGGTCTGCGGGCCCCGACCGCCACTGCGCCGATCGCCTGGGGATCACGTCTGGAGCAGCTGGAAACAGCGCTGTTTAAACGGCGCTCCACCCGCCGCTTCAGCGGTGAAGCCATCGAGCTGGCGGCTCTGAAGCAGCTTTTAGACTTTACCTACCAGCCCAGCCACTACCGCGACCAGGGCTTAGACCCTGACCCCGACTACGGCGATCGCGCTCTGGTGCATACCTTTGTGGTGGCCTGCGCCGTCGATGGGCTAGACGACGGCTGCTACTACTACGCCCCCCGCAGCGAAGAGCTGCGCCAGGTGCGCTTTAAAAATTTTCGCCAGGAGCTGCACTACCTGTGTCTGGGGCAGGAGCTGGGCCGCGACGCCGCTGCGGTGGTGTTTCACACCGCTGATCTGAGCGCGGCGGTGGCGACCTACGGCGATCGCGTCTACCGCTATCTACACATGGATGCCGGGCACCTGGGTCAGCGGCTAAATCTGGCCGCCACCCGGCTGGGTTTGGGGGTGAGCGGCATTGGCGGCTTCTTCGATGACCAGGTCAACGAGGTGTTGGGCATTCCCCCCGACGAGGCGGTGATTTATATTACGACCCTGGGGCAGCCGGGGTAGTCTAGAGAAGAGAGTGCTGGTTCTTAATGCCCAAGGCCCAAGGCCCAAGGCCCAAGGCCCAAGGCCCAAGGACAGGATTGAAGTTACCTGGTTGAAGCTACCTGTAGTTGCCGTCTTTTTCTCCTATGGCCCACCTTCAGCCTCAAACTGTAACTGCAGAAGATGGCGATCTAGCGCCGGCAGGGCCGCCGCCCGACCCCAGCAGCACGACAGTACTGCTGGTCAGCAGTGCCGCCAACCAGGCTCTACAACAACTCCTGCCGCCGGGTTCCCAGGGCGATCGCTTTTTAGAAACCCACACCCTAAGCGACGCTTTGCACCTCTGGCGCCGGGGCAAAGCCAACTGGGTGCTACTCGATTTAGCTGAGCCGGAGGGCCACGGGCTGGCGTTTTTGGCGGCGATCGCAGCGACGGTTGCCCAACGGCCCCTGCCCGTCACGGCGCTGGTACAGCCAGGGCAAGAGCGCGCTGCCCTAGAGGCGATGAAGCTGGGCGCGGCCGACTACCTCTACTCAGCTGAACTCACGCCTAAAACGCTCTTAACCAGTCTAGAGCTTCACCGGCAGGCCTGGGCCAGCACCATGCAGCAGACCACTGTGGCCATGCCCAACGGGTACAGGTACTACAAAAATCTAGTCGACAACTCTCCCGATGTCATCGAGCGGTTTGACCTTCAGAAGCGCCACCTCTACGTCAGCCCGGCCCTGAGTAAATTTACCGGCATTGACAGCAGCGTTTTTTTGGGCAAAACCTGCCGCGAACTGGGTATGGATGAGGTCATGGTCAACGCCTGGGAGGCGGCTGTGGAGACCCTGCTGGACACGGGAGAGAAACAGGCGATTGAGTTTTCTACCCCCACGCTGATCGGCCTGCGGCATTTTGAGATGGTGCTGGCCCCGGAGTGGTCAGACTCGGGGCAGATAGAGTCGATTCTGTGTATTTCCCGCGACATCAGCGATCGCACCGTGGCCCAGCAAGCCGAGCAACTGCGCCACGAGTTGTCGCTGCTAGAGCAGACCCTAGAGTCAATTTTGGCAGGCTACTGGGACATTGATTTTGTCGCCCAAACGGCCTACATGAGCTCCGGTCTCAAGCGTATATTTGGCTACGCCGACCATGAGTTGCCCGACCGGCTCGACACCTGGCAAACCTTAATTTTCCCCGCCGACCTGCCCATTGCCCTGAGCGGCATGGAGGCCCATATCCAGAGCCGTGGAGCGGTGCCATACTACAACGAGGTGCGCTACCGCCACAAAGACGGCTCAACGGTGTGGGTAATCTGTGCAGGCCAAGTGATCGACTGGGATGAGGCCGGACAGCCCCTCTATATGGTGGGCTGCCACGTCGACATTACTCAGCTCAAGCAGGCCGAGGCCGAGCTGCAAACGCACCGGGCTCACCTCCAAACCGCCCAGCGCATCGGCAACCTGGGCAGCTGGGAGCTAGACTTGCAAACCCAGGGCATCACCTGGTCTGACCAGGTGTATCGCATTTTTGGTCGCGACCCGGCCAGTGGGCCACCCAGCCTAGAGGCCTTAACCCGGCAGATACACCCCGACGACGTCGATCACTACCAGCACACCGTAAGCCAGGCCATTACCGCCGGCAAGGCCTACGACCAGGAGTTTAGAATTCTGCCCCCTGACGGCAGGTTGACCTACATTCAGGCTAAGGGCGAGCGGGTGGTCGACAGCGATGGCCAGCCCACCCACCTCATGGGTACTGTGCAGGACATCAGCGATCGCAAACAGGCCGAAACTCAGCTGCGAAGCCTTTCTCTCCGGCTACGGCTGGCCCTGGAGTCGGCCAACATTGGCATCTGGGAGAGGATCATGGGCAGCGACGAGGTGATCTGGGATCAATGTCTCGTCGATCTCTACGGGTTTGGCGACCTCGACCACTCGGCCACCTACCAAGAGTGGCGAAATCGGGTCTACGCCGACGATATTCAGCGAGTGGAAGCCGGTCACCAGGCCCTCCTCGACAACGACACCCCCTACGATTTAGATTTTCGCGTCTGGCGCGGCGATGGCACCCTCGGCTGGATTCGCTCCAGCGCTCTAGTGCGGCGCGATGCCCAGGGACAGCCCCTGAGCATTATCGGCATTAACTACGACATCACCGACCGCAAGCTGGCTGAGCAGCAGATTTTGCGCACTACGGCCCAGCTCGAAACCTCTAACCTTGAGCTGGAGGCCTTTGCCTATTCGGTCTCCCACGATTTGCGCGCCCCGCTGCGGGCGATCGACGGCTTTAGCCGCGCCCTGGTCGAAGACTACTTCGACCAGTTTGACGACGAAGGCCGAGATTATTTTGATCGCATTCGCCATAACGTTGGCCGCATGGGGCAGCTGATTGACGATCTGCTGAGGCTGTCGCGGGTATCGCGCTCAACCATGGTCTACGCCCCAGTCGACCTCAGCGCCCTGGTGCAAGCACAAATCAATGAACTCCACACCGCCGAGCCTGATCGGGTGGTCACAGCGGTCATCATCCCCGACATTGTCGTCAGCGCTGACCCCACGCTGATGCAGGTAGCGCTAGCGAACTTAGTCCAAAACGCCTGGAAGTTTACCGCCCACCACACCGCCGCCACTCTAGAATTTGGGGTCGAGTTCCAGGGCAGCGAGCCGGTCTATTACCTGCGCGATGATGGCGCTGGCTTTGACATGGCCTACGCCAACAAGCTGTTTGGGGTCTTTCAGCGGCTGCACAACACCGATGAGTTTCCGGGTACCGGTATTGGCTTGGCCACGGTGCAGCGAGCCATCCATCGCCACGGGAGCCGCGTATGGGCCGAGGCTGCGGTAGAGCGGGGAGCGACGTTTTATTTCACCCTGCCGTCGGTGCCGCTGCCCTTGGAGAGTCAGCCATGAGCGCGATGCGGTCGATTTTGCTGGTAGAAGACAACCCCGACGATGAGCGTCTTACCCGGCGCGCCCTGCGCCGGGGCAACCTGGCCAACCCGGTGGTGGTGGCCCGCAACGGCGAAGAAGCCCTACAGCGGGTGTTTTCGCCTGAGCCGTTGCCCTGTGTTGTGCTGCTCGACCTGAAGCTGCCTAAGGTCGATGGCTTAGAGGTGCTGCGCCAGATTCGCGCCAGCGATCGCACCCGACTGCTGCCCGTCGTTATGCTCACCTCGTCGAGCGAAGACCGCGATATTATTGAAAGCTATAGCCTGGGGGCCAACAGCTATGTGCGCAAGCCCGTCAACATAGATGAGTTTACCGAGGCCGTGCGCCAGCTGGGGCTGTACTGGGCATTGATAAGTGAGTTGCCACCCACCTTGCCATGACTGCTGCTGAACCCCTCAGAGCACTGATTGTCGAAGACTCCGATGACGACCTGGTGCTGCTGCTGCGGGAGCTGCGCCGGGGGGGCTTTGACCCCGCCTGGGTGCAGGTGCAAACGGCCACCGACTTTCGCGCTGTCCTCAACAGCGGCGGCTGGGATGTGGTGTTTTCTGACTACCAGCTGCCCCAGTTCAACGCCCCGGCTGCCCTTGACTTGCTGCAGCAGAGTGGCTGCGATCTACCCTTTATCGTCGTGTCGGGCACCGTGGGCGAGGCCACCGCCGTCGATATGATGCGGGCTGGTGCCCACGACTACGTGATGAAAGACAACCTCTCGCGTCTGGTAGAAGCGGTGCGGCGCGAGGTGCGCGAGGCCCACAGCCGCTGCGATCGCAGGCAGGCCCAGACCGAGCTAGAGCGCACCAAAGAGTTTCTTCAACTGGCCATTGACGGCTCGGGCATTGGAATTTGGAACTGGCAAGTGCAGACCGGCGAAGTCTGGACCAGCGACGGCTGCGCTGCCCTGCTGGGCTACACCCCCGCCGACCTCGGCCCGGCCCGCATTGAAACCTGGCAACAATTTTTGCACCCCGACGATCGCGCCCACAAAAAGCTAGCCCTAGAGAGTCATTTTGCTGGCGAAACCCCGATTTACGACTGTGAGTTGCGCCTGCGCCATCGCCTAGGGCACTGGGTGTGGGTGATTGACCGGGGCAAAGTCGTCGAGTGGGATGAGGCCCAACGCCCCCGGCGCATGAGCGGCACCTACACCGACATCACCGACCGCCGCCTGGCCGAGGCCGAGCACAAGCGGGTGGCCGACCAGATCCTCTACAACAGCCTGCACGATGCCCTCACTCAGCTGCCCAACCGCAACTTCCTCCTGCAGCGGCTAGATCTCGCCATTCAGCGCGCCCATCGCCACCGGGGCAAGTTTGCGGTGCTGTTTCTCGATCTTGACCACTTTAAAGTAATCAACGACAGCCTGGGCCACCTGGCGGGCGACGAAGTGCTAATGGTGGTGGCCCAAAAGCTGCGATCATTGGTGCGCACCAGCGATCTAGCCGCCCGACTGGGGGGCGACGAATTTGTGCTGCTGCTAGAAGATATTGAGACCCTGCAGGAGCCAGTGCGCATTGCCGAGCGCCTGCTCGAAGAGCTGCTGCTGCCTCTGGAGGTAAGCGGGCGCAATGTCTTTCTCAACGCCAGCGTGGGCATTGTCCTGGGGGGAGATGACTACCAAAACCCGCCTGAGCCGTTGCGAGATGCCGACATTGCCATGTATCGGGCCAAAGCCCAGGGGCGGGGCTGCTACGTAGTCTTTAATGACTCGATGCATCAGCAGGCACTACAGCGTTTACAGCTCGAACAAGAGCTACGCAACGCTATTGATCGCTCGGAGCTAGTGCTTTACTATCAGCCCATTTTTCATCTAGAGACCCGAGCGATTTACGGGTTTGAAGCCCTAGTGCGCTGGCAACACCCCGAGCGGGGTTTTATCGCCCCCGACAGCTTTATCCCCATCGCCGAAGAAACTGGGCTGATTGTGCCCCTCGATCGCTGGGTATTGGCCGAAGCCGCCCGGCAGCTGGCCCATTGGCACCAGCGCTACCCCCACTGTTCTGACTTGACTATGAGCGTCAACTTTTCGGTTAAAGATCTGCTGCGCGGTGATCTGCTTGACGACCTCCACCACATTTTGGCCAAAACCGGCCTGCGGGGTCACCACCTCAATCTCGAAATCACCGAGAGCACCCTAATCGAAGACATCCAGGCCATGGGAAGACTGCTGCAACAGCTCAAGACCCAAGGGTTTACGATTACTATCGACGATTTTGGCACCGGCTATTCGTCGCTGAGCTACCTGCACCAGCTGCCGGTAGACGCCCTCAAAATTGACCGCTCCTTTGTCATCGATATGGATGCCAGCCGCCGCAACTCTGACATTGTCGAAACTATTATTACCCTGAGTAATCGTCTGGGTTTGGCGGCGATCGCCGAAGGAGTTGAAACCCAGTGCCAGCTAGACCATCTCCAGCAGCTGGGCTGTGAGCTCGCCCAGGGCTACTGGTTTGCCCGCCCCCTAACCACCGATGCCGCCGAGGCGCTGCTGGCTGCGGCCCCTGCCGACACCCCATACAGCAAAAAAACGAATGAAGGCTACGAAACCTGCCGCTGATACCAAATCCTGCTGGGTTACCCTCGATTGAACAGTGTGCGCGACCAATGACCTCACCAATCAAACTAGGGCATTGGTAGTA
>DAIPYU010000017.1:21489-47569 GCA_036782635.1 Nodosilinea sp. CTOTU7353 | reverse complement strand
ATTTATCTAAAAATACTCATTCCACCGACTGTCTACAATGAACTGATACGTTTTCAAGAGATTCGGTCAACCATCTCTAATGTGATAGAAACTGGGTGGTTAGAAATGCAGACACCCAAAAACACTCAGCTTATTCAAACGTTAAATCAACTTCTTGATCCTGGCGAAGCCGAGGCGATCACCCTAGCCGTTGATATCAGGGCTGATAGTCTTCTGATAGATGAGCGCATTGGGCGGAGCATTGCATCACAATACAACATCAAAATTCGAGGAATTTTGGGCATCTTAGTCAACGCAAAAAGTCAGGGGCTGATCCTCACTGTAAAACCGCTTCTAGATCGCTTAACTGGTGAGGCTGGATTCCGTGTCAGCCAAGCGTTATATGATCGCATCCTTCAAGAGGCAGGCGAGAGTTATTAATCGTTCACCTAGAGACTGCTAAGGCGTGCTCACACAGTTGACAGTGTTACATGTGTGAGTCTTCTCCCATCAGCAGGTCAGATGCTGATGAGAGCCGATACCCAAGCCGCTGACCCTGCTGCTTGGACAGACTAGTTGTAGGCTCAGCGGCCAATCTCAGCGTTCATGCCTTTCGACCTGCACCACCTTAAATAGGCACACTAATCTCAACCCTAGCGGCGAAAGTCGGTCGGCCCCGCGTAGCCCGATAGCTCGGCTAGACGCGCCAAACTCTGGGTGCCTGCGTAAAACTCGCCATTGATCTCCCAGCTCGGGAAGCCCGTAATCTGCGGCTTAGAGCGACACAGCTCCGTCTGAGAGTTTTGCCCGTCCTCGGCGCACTCCACAGTGTTGAGCGCGGTGGTGGCTTCGGCCCCAAATAGCTGCTTTTGGTCATGGCAGTGGGGGCACCACCAGGCGGCATACATGACCGCGCCAATCTGGTTGAGGTGGTTGGCGAGGGCGATTTCGGCGGGGCCAGAGGCCGTGGTGATCGGTGGCCCGGCCTGCCCCGCCACCTCCCCGCCAGGACTACCGCCGGCGTTGATGGGGGCGTAGACCGCCAGGGTAGCGGTGATGGTCAGCACGCCGACAATAAAGCCCATAAAGGCCAGCTTGCCCAGGTCATCCCAGCTGTTGCCCAGCAAAATGATCACAAACATGGACAGGGCAAACAGCGCCGAGCCAATGCAGTAGGGGCAGGCGGTCTGTAGCTGAAAGGCCAGCACCGTCATCAGGTAGCCGCTAAACACCACCATGGTGGTGGCCAGCAAAAACATCAGCGGCCAGGTCCAGGCTTCGAGCTTTTGGCGCAGGGGTTTATTTTGGTCGGGGTTGATCAGTAGGGGAGCGATCGCCATCACCAGCATGGTGCCGTAGGCCAAAAAGCCAAACAGCGTCAGGGGTAGGCCAAATACCGTGCCCCAGGGGCTAGAGAGAACGCGATCGCAGCCCTCCGTAGGGCAGGTACCATCCCCCAGCAGCTTGCCAATGGTCAGGTAGCCGGTGCCCAGGGCACCCATCAGGGCAATACCCGCCACCAGCCAGCGCGACCAGCGATGAATCCAGCGGCTCTCTTGACGACGACGTCTCATGATGCGGCTCTCTTCCACAGTGATTGACCTAAACTCTGCTAAAGCTCCCGACGGTGGAGTAAGCCCATCGGTTCAATGTCTATATTAATACCTCGGCCTGGGGATAGGCCGCCGCCCGAGGCGACCGGCTAAGACAGCCAGATAGGACAACCGGCTAGGGGGCAACCATGGTGGGCATGGTTAGGGTGCCCTCCAACGACTGCAAACCTTCCTGCATCGCCTCTACAAACTGTCCGACGCGAATCGGATCAATGGGCTGGTTAATGTCGCCCTGGCGCTTGAGCGAGCTGGCCACAATCACGCCGTCGGCGGCCTTCATCAGGGTGCCAATGTTCTCCCAGTCGGCTCCGCTGCCTATAAAGACGGGGCGATCGCCCGCCGCCGCCTTGGCCAGCTCCAGATCTTCCAGGCTGGGGGGGCTGCCGGTGGCCCAGCCCGAGAGAATGATGCCGTCAGCCATGCCCCGGTGAATGGTCTCCTGCACCGCCGTGGTCAGGTTGGGCGACCCCAGGGGGCGAGCGTGCTTGACCAGCACATCGGCCAAAATTTTCACCGAGCTGCCCAGCTCTTTGCGGTAGCGCAGCAGATCGTGGGCACAGCCCTCGATCAGGCCCTGGTCAGTGGCCATCACCCCGGTCAGCACATTGACGCGAATGAAGGCGGCCCCAGTACAGGTGGCGATCGCCAATGCGCTGCGGGCATCGTTGCGCAGCACATTGAGACCGATAGGTACCGTAATCAGGGTTTGCAGGCGCTGCACCACCAGACCCATGGCGCTGACCACCGCTGGGTCTACCTGCCCCTTGGTGAAGGGGGCATCAAAGAAATTCTCAACAATAATGCCGTTTACGCCGCCCGAGGCCAGGGCCGTAGCCTCTTGCTCGGCACGGTCAATTACGGCCTGGAGGTCGCCCTGCCAGCGGGGGGACGTGGGCAGGGGTAGCAGGTGCAATACCCCAATGACCGGGTTGCGGGTGTTAAAGACTTCAATTAAGTCCACGTGATTTTGCCTGGACTCGCCTAACGTACAGAACTATAGATTGACCCAGTCTGCCGCAGCGAACCCAGGCCCAACCTAACCCTATCAGCATATCAATCCCTGGGACGCCATTTGAGACACCCCTGCTTTTGTGTTGTATTATTTATGAGTGTTAATTTGTATTGCCCCCTGGTGCTATTGGCCAAAAGATTTGCTGGGCAATTCGTCAACACAGGATTGATGGATGCCTAAGCACTGAGAGATAAAGACACCATGGGGCTAAAGCCAACGGTCGCGTTCAACCATTTGGGCTGCGAAAAGAATCGAGTCGATACTGAGCACATGCTCGGCCTGCTGGTGCAAGCGGGCTACCAGGTCGACGCCAATGAAGAATTGGCCGACTACGTGGTGGTTAACACCTGTAGCTTCATCGAAGAAGCGCGGGAAGAGTCGGTGCGCACGCTAGTTGAGCTGGCCGCCGCCCAAAAGAAAGTGGTGATCACCGGCTGCCTAGCTCAGCACTTTCAAAATGAGCTGCTCGAAGAAATTCCTGAGGCCGTGGCCCTGGTGGGCACCGGCGATTACAACCGCATCGTCGAAGTGATCGAGCGGGCCGAAGCCGGCGAACGGGTCAAGATTGTCTCCCCCGAGCCCACCTACATCGCCGACGAAACCGTGCCCCGCTACCGCACCACGGCCTCCAGCGTGGCCTACCTGCGGGTGGCGGAGGGCTGCGACTACCGCTGCGCCTTCTGCATCATTCCGCACCTGCGGGGCAACCAGCGATCGCGCACCATTGAGTCGATTGTGGCCGAGGCCCACCAGCTGGCCACCGAGGGCGTACAAGAGCTGGTGCTGATCTCCCAGATCACCACCAACTACGGCATGGATCTCTACGGCAAGCCCCGCCTGGCCGAGCTGCTGCGGGCCTTAGGTGAGGTCGATGTGCCCTGGGTGCGTATGCACTACGCCTACCCCACCGGCCTCACCCCAGCGGTGATCGCCGCCATTCGCGAAACCCCCAACGTTTTGCCCTACCTCGACTTACCCCTCCAGCACTCCCACCCCGAGGTACTGCGGGCGATGAACCGCCCCTGGCAGGGGCAGGTCAACGACGACGTGATCTACCGCATCAAAGAATCGCTGCCCGAGGCGGTGCTGCGCACCACCTTTATTGTGGGTTTCCCGGGCGAAACCGAGGCCCACTTTGAGCACCTGCTGGCCTTTGTGGATCGCCACCGGTTTGATCACGTCGGCGTGTTTAGCTTCTCCGCCGAGGAGGGCACCCCCGCCTACAGCCTGCCGCACCAGGTGCCGATGGCAGAGCGCGATCGCCGCCGCGAAACCCTGATGCTGGCCCAACAGCCCATTGCCTGGGCGCACAACCGCGCCCACATTGGCCGCACCGTCGATGTGCTGATCGAGCAAGAAAACCCCGCCCAGGGCATGGCGATCGGGCGCTCAGCCCGCTTTGCCCCCGAGGTGGATGGCCTGGTCTACGTCACCGGCTCTGCCCCGCTCAATCAAATTGTGCCCGTCACCATTACCGCCGCCGATACCTACGACCTGTTTGGTGAGCTGGCCCCGGTACCCTCGGCTGAGCCGGCGCTGAGCCTGGCCCATTAATTGCCCCCATTAATCGCCGTTGACCCTTTTCCTTTTATTTACCGTTCCGAGGAACCATCATGACCCTATCGTTTGCCAGTCTGGGATTGTCTGAAGCCCGCGTCAAGCACCTAGAAGACATGGGCTACACAGAACCCACAGCCATTCAGGCCGAGGCCATTCCCCACCTGCTCTCGGGACGCGACTTAATTGGCCAGGCCCAAACCGGCACCGGCAAAACCGCCGCTTTTGCCCTGCCGCTGATGGAGCAGATCGACACCAGCAACCCCGCAGTGCAGGTGCTGGTGCTTACCCCCACCCGCGAACTGGCCATGCAGGTGTGCCAGGCCATACGCGGTTTTCGAATCGACGGTCGCCCCAAGGTGTTGGCTATCTATGGTGGCCAGTCGATTGATCGCCAGCAGGAGCAGCTGCGGCGCGGCACCCAGATCGTAGTGGGCACCCCTGGGCGCGTGCTTGACATGCTCAACCGGGGCAGCCTAAATCTGCAAAACCTGGGCTGGCTAGTGCTCGACGAAGCTGACGAAATGCTCAATATGGGCTTTATTCAAGACGTTGAGAAAATTCTCAGCAAAGCCCCCGCCGAGCGGCAAACCGCCTTCTTCTCGGCCACCATGGCCCCGGCCATTCGCGAGCTAGCCACCAAGTTTCTCCAGTCTCCGGTCACGGTGACGGTGCAGTCGCCCAAGGCCTCGCCCAAGCAGATTCAGCAGGTGAGCTACATTGTGCCCCGAGGGTGGAGCAAGGTGCGCGCGCTCCAGCCCATTCTTGAGCTAGAAGACCCTGAAACCGCGATTATCTTTGTGCGTACTCGTCGCACCGCCGGTGACCTCACCCGCCAGCTCCAGGCGGCGGGCTACAGCGTCGATGAGTACCACGGCGACCTCAGCCAGTCCCAGCGCGAGCGGCTGATGCTGCGCTTCCGCCAGCAGCAGGTGAAGCTAGTGGTGGCCACCGATATCGCCGCTCGCGGCCTGCACGTCGATGACCTCACCCACGTGATCAACTTCGACATGCCCGACGCCATGGAGAGCTACGTGCACCGCATTGGCCGCACCGGGCGGGCGGGCAAAAACGGGGTCGCTATTTCTCTGGTTACGCCTCTAGAAAAGTACAAGCTGCGGCAGATCGAGCGCCACACCAAGCAGCCCATGACCCTAGTCAAAATTCCCACCCGGGCTGAGATTGCGGCCCGCAACCTGGAGCGACTGCGCAGCCAGGTGCGCGAAGCCATCACCAGCGAGCGGCTGGCGTCGTTTTTGCCGATTGTGTCTCAGCTCAGCGAAGAGTATGACCTGCGCACCGTCGCCGCTGCCGCTCTGCAAATGGCCTACGACAAGACCGTGCCCGCCTGGCAGCGCGAGCACCACAGTAGCGAGCCAGAGGAGGGCAGTAGCGGTAGCCCTATGCCCAAGAAGCGCAAAGGTTCGGCTGAACCACGTCAGGTGAGTAAAGCCAAAGAGTAAAGGCTCGGGAGAACAGGCAGAGCTACGGTGGACGTTAGCCAACGTTTTATACCCTCCAGTTGCGTTTGATTGCGTATGCCAGCACACAGCGGCTCTGGTGAGGCATCCTTAAGATAAGGAGACAATCAGGTTAACCCTGTCCTACGGGAGGTAACCGCCATGTTGGTGATTATGACCGACAACCAACTCATCTCGCCCCAGACGGTGTGCAGCAGCTGCCTGATGGCTGACCGCCACGGTCAGCCCCGCTGGCACCAGGGAGTGCTGGGCTGTGGACGCCAAGTCGCTAGCCTAGACCAGGTTAAGTCGACCCAGTTTGAGTGCCAAATGGGCTTTCGGGTTGCCGATATCGAATAGAGATTTGGGCACGCCCCAGGCCTAGAAGATTGCCAGAAGAGAAGATGCCAGCTTTAATCCAGCGACTGTAGCCGCCGTAGGGTGGGCACTGCCCACCGTGGGGAAACTATTTTCCAGAAGCTGCCCTACACCAAGGCCAGCTTGAGGTCTGTCGTTTTCCCAAGCACCACTCCAATTCTGGACTTGGATTTTGTTTGGATTATTTGCTTGGACTATCTGGGGCCGTTTCCTGGGATGATCTCGGTAGCCAGAGATTTACGATATGGTAGGTCTATAGCCCGTTCGCCCTTAGCCTATCGTCTGGAGAGACCCCATGACCTGGAGCAGTTCCCCTAACCCCACCATTCTGGATCGTATTTTTGCTGCCCTGCCCTACATTTTGCCAGTTACTGCTGGTCTGCCCTACGGTATTCAGCTCATTAATCAGTTTCCGGTGTTTGGGTTCTTGCTGCTGCCTCTGTCGCCGTTGATTAGGCTTTATGGCACCCTCCAGGGCACGATTCCTTTCTTTGGGCTAATCGTGTTTTTTGCCCTAATCTTGCTGGTAGTGCGCAACGAAAATATCAGTCGCTTTATTCGTTTCAACACCATGCAGGCGATTCTGCTAAGCATTATTTTGGCGGTTTTCGGCCTTATTCTTAGCTTGCTTGACCCCAGCGTGTTTGGGGCGCTGCTGTTTAGTACCCTGTCCAACGTTCTGTTCTTGGGCATGCTGATTGCGGTGGGTTTTTCTTTGGTGCAAACCTTTCGGGGTCTCTATGCCGAAATTCCTACCATTTCTGAAGCGGTGCATATGCAGGTGCGCTAGTTCTGGCAAGATAAATTTTGGTTTAGGTTCTATTCCGATAGATTTTGGCCCTAGCTTTCGCTCGAGGGCCGCAGGGCTACCGCATTGGTGAGACCGCCAATGCCCTCAATTTCGACTCTGACCTGGTCGCCTACGCTCAGCGGGCCAACTCCGGCTGGGGTGCCGGTTAAGATAACGTCGCCGGGCAGCAGGGTCATGATGGCGCTGATGTAGGCGACCAGGTAGTCGGGACTGTAGGTCATGGTTTCGATAGAGGCGGACTGCACAGGGTGGGCCTCGTTGTTGATAAAGGTCTGAAGCCGCGCGTCGGGGCTAATTTCTCGCACGATCCAAGGGCCGAGGGGGCAAAAGGTGTCGAACCCTTTGGCGCGGGTCCACTGGCTGTCCTGCTTTTGCAGATCGCGGGCGGTAACGTCGTTGGCGATGGTGTATCCCCAGATTTTGGCTCGAGCGGCTTCTTTAGGGACGTGGGTGCAGCGATCGCCAATCACCACCGCCAGCTCGCCTTCGTAGTCGACCTGGGTAGCCTGGCCTGGGTAGTAGATCGGTGCCCCAGAGGCGATGACCGTCGTGGAGGGCTTGATGAACAGCAACGGCTCGGGGGGCGTGGTGGATCCCATTTCAGCAGCATGGTCAGGGTAGTTTTTGCCCACGGCTACCACCTTAGAGGGGGCGCAGGGGGCCAACAGCCCATAGCTCTCTGGGGCTAGTTCCATGTCGGTGGGCTGTCCCTGAAGCCAGGGCGGCGCGTCTAGCACCTGTACGCTGCGATCAGCGCGCAGCAGACCGTAGTGTAGCTGTCCGGTTTGAGATTGAACCCTAACGTAGCGTTGCGCCATAATTTTCTAACTCTTGGCCTGCCAATTTCTTGGTATGATTATAGATCCTTGTCTTTATGCCAATACCTAGGCATGGGTAAGCGGGCGATGATCATCGCCAACAACGCCTATTTATGCTTATTTTTGGCTGCTAAAGGCCATTCTGTCCACAAGGAGTTTTCATGACAGCTTTCATGTACGAAACCATGTACATCCTGCGGCCCGATCTCAACGACGAGGCCATTGATGCCACCATTGGCAAATATCAGACCATGCTAAAAGACCAGGGTGCCTCTATTTTGGAGACCCAGCACCGGGGCAAGCGCCGCCTGGCCTACGAGATTGACCGCCACCGGGAAGGTATCTACATTCAGATGAACTACACCGGGCCTGGCGGGGCGATCGCTCCCCTAGAGCGCGCCATGCGTCTCAGTGAAGAAGTGATTCGTTTTTTGACCGTCAAACAAGAGTCTGACGAACCTTTGCCTGAGGAGGTCGAAGAACCCGTCGAAGCGGTTGAAGCGGTTGCCGCCACCGCCACCGCCACCGCCGCTGCCACCGAGGAAGACTAAAGAAGTCTAAGCGCCCGTTGTAGAAGTTTTCCTAGGGAGATTTCTGTTTGCCGCTGCTCAACCTGCCCCAGGGCAAGACTGAGTAGCGGCATTTTACGTTGGGGCACCTGCCTAAATTGGGTGTGCCAACTTTTCTCACAGGTGCTATAAATTAGCAGCAACTCATCTATCCTAAAGGGTCTAGACTTCGTGAGGTCGGCCCTGGCTGTTAGTTCAGGTCATCATCTGGCCAGATGTGGGATACAGGTCATCGCTGAACTGGGATGGTTTAGGCTTTGGGGCATCGAGGTAATCGGTTAATTGTTGGTGTGGGAGTAGTCTTGTGACGCAGTCTTCATATACAGACGTGAACGAGCAGCAGGCGGAAATTGCCCGGCTTGAGTCTGAGCTAGCTATTCGTGACCAGCTCGTACAGCAGCTGTCTCAAGAGCTGTTTCGCCTAGTCAAGGGCAACGCCGGGTTTGTGCCCAGCCCAGAGATGTCTGAGCAGCACCAGGCCGAAATGACCGCCCTGCGCGACCAGCTGCGGGGGGTTGAAAAGCAAATTGATTTCTACCAGGGCCAGCTCGAAGAACGCGATGGTGAGGTGCTACAGCTGCGGCAAACGGTGCAGGAACTCACTGATCGCACCCGCATGCTAGAGCAGGTGGTGCAGGAGCTGCCTACGGTCTACCGCCAAAAGTTTGCCGATCGCATGGCCGCTGTCAAGCAGCGGGTGGCCGAAATCCAGCGCGAAAACCGTCAACTCCAGGCCGAGCTACAGAGCGTTAGCTATCGGTTGGCGATGCGCACCCGCCGCAGCCACCGCCTTGAGCTGCCCGCCCTAGAGCAGGATGACTTGGACGGGATTTCGCTGCCCTCCTTCTAGGCCATGAAGTTAGTGGGATGCGCGGTGTACGGTTCAGGGTGTACGGTTCACGGCCCCCTTCCACCGTATACCTTGAACCGCGAACCGTAGACCACATCCTGAACCCCTGTCTATTGGGCTGTTGACGGCTCCACCACGTAGGCAAACGGCACCTCTTGCAGACTGCCCGTATACACCAGCGCTCGATGCAGCATGGTGGCTACTTCGGCCCGGCTGGCGGGCTGGTTGGGGGCCAGGGTCTCTAGGTCAGGATAGTTGACCACTAGGCCCGCCTCCGTGGCCGCAACCAGCTGGCGAGTGGCCCAGGGCGGCACCTGGGCGCGATCGCTGTAGGGGGCCAGCACGGCAGCAGCGCCACTGCTCGACTTCAGCGTTAGCCCATTGGCCAGGGCCGCAATCACTTGAATGCGGCTAACGGTCTGATCGGGCAAAAATGCGCCATCGGCGTAGCCGCTGAGAAACCCCATCTGCACTGATTTTTTCACGCTGCCGTAGGCCCAGTGGGTTGGCGCTAGATCGCCATAGAGACTTTTTGCCGGCGCTTGGAATCGATTTTGGGGAAAGTCAAACAACCGCGCCACCTGGGCGGCAAACTCTGCCCGGGTCATCGACTCGGCCGGGCGAAAACTGCTGTCGGGAAAGCCCGCCACTAGATCTCGCTGGGCCAGATCTGCAAGCAGGGGCCAAGCCCAGTAGTCGCTATCTAAATCGGTAAAGCTTGGCTGAGCCTGCACCACCGGCAGGTCGGGCCAAGCCTGCTGGGGCGGCAGGGGCTGGGGCAGTACCCAGGGCGGCACCGCCAGGGGCTGGCTGGGGCGACGGCTGAGCAGATGCCGCAGGCTGCTGCCCTGGGGCTGAGAAAGCACTGGGGTGAGAAAAACTCCACTCCCGGCGGGGCGTTTGCCCGTCCAGGCCGCGAGGGTAATGCCTGTTGCCATCGCCAGCAGACAGGTGAGCATCAGCTGGGGCCATCGGCGGCTAAGCAATGCCTTGATCTGCAATCCAGGTCGATGGGGGCGAAACAGCGGCGGCATTGGGGCAGGATAGGCTACTGCTACACTGGGACAGGAACTCAGGGGAAGTATTGACTGAGCTTGTCTACTATGATAATTCTTGCTTGGGGTTTGAGCCGGAGCAAGTTTGGCATCAGGCCATGGAAAGTACTGTAGCTGCTGGTTGAGAGGGTCTCGGTGTAGTTTTGGTTACGTCAGCATTCATTCGTCACACACTGGTTTGAGAGTAATGGTGAAGGGTAGACAACAACGCCGGGCGGCCATGGCTGCGATCGCAACCACGACTACCCTGATGGGACTAGTCGCTCTGGGCTACGGCCAGCAGCCCAGAGGTGTGGCCCAGGCCACCCACGGTCAGGCGACGGCACCGGCAGGTCTAAAACAAGCGGCCTACTATGCCCCCAAGGCAGATACTTTGCTCAGCGGTGTGCTAGCCCCCGTCAACTCTTTGCGGGTAATGCAGCGGGCCATTGCCCTGGCCCCAGGGGTTGATGTTGACACCGCACCCACCCTGGCGCTGCTGGTGGAACCGCTTAAAACCACAGGTTTAGGCCCGATTCGCGTGGGCATGGGGCTAGATAAGCTGCGGGCCACGGGGCTAACCCCCGTGGTGATTGAGGAAGCCAGCAGCGGCGAGTGCAGATATTACCGCATCCAAGACCATGGTGAACCCATTGGGGTAATGGCCATCAATGACAAGGTGCTGCGCGTGGATGTGTGGCCAGGCAGCTTTACAACCACCCGCAGCGGTATCAGAATTGGCTCCACCGAGCGAGACCTGGTGCGGGTTTATGGCCAGCAGCTAGAGGCCACGGCCAACCCAGTCACCCTGGGCAAAACCGTAGTATTTACCCCCAAAGATCCGGGTGAAGACGTGTTTCGTCTGGTGTTTGAAACCGACGACCAGGGACGGGTGACTCAGTTTCGCTCGGGGCAGTTTCCGGCGGTAACCTGGGCGGAGGGCTGCGGGTAATCGGCGTCTGTCAAGGCAGCGGAGCCGGGTTTTTGGCTTAGAACGGCTCCCGGTCTATGGCGGCGGACTAGCCCAGGCACCGAATCGCCTCTAGCATGCCTCGGGCTTTATTTAGGGTCTCTTGGTACTCGGCCTCGGGCACTGAGTCGGCGACTAGCCCCGCCCCGGCCTGCACGCTGACGGTGTGCCCCCCCTCGGGCCGCGATCGCACCACCATGGTGCGGATGGTAATGGCGGTGTTGAGCTGGCCCTCAAAGTCGTAGTGGCCGTAGACCCCAGAGTAGGGGCCACGGCGGCAGGGTTCTAGATCATGGATGATCTGCATGGCGCGAATCTTGGGTGCGCCGCTGACGGTGCCTGCCGGAAAGCAGGCCTTGAGCAAATCCCAGGCGGTTTTGCTGGGGCTGAGGCGGCCCACCACATTGCTGACGATGTGCATGACGTGGGAGTAGCGCTCGATCACCATCAGCTCATCCACCTGCACGGTGCCGCTGAGGCACACTCGACCCAGGTCATTGCGGCCCAGATCTACCAGCATGACGTGCTCGGCCCGCTCCTTGGGGTCGGCCAGCAGGTCTTGCGCGTAGGCGTTGTCTTCGGCGGCAGTTTGGCCGCGCGGGCGGGTACCGGCAATGGGGCGCACCGTGGCCACCTGGGGCTGGCTGGAGTCGTCGGCCAGGGTGGCCTTGACCATGACCTCGGGACTAGAGCCAATCAGCTGCCAGTCGTAGAAATTGAAGTAGGCCATGTAGGGAGAGGGGTTGATCTGCCGTAGGGAGCGGTACAGATCAAAGGGGTCGCCCGCGTAGGCGGTGTCGAGCCGCTGGGAGATCACCACCTGAAAGATGTCGCCGGCTTGAATGTGCTCCTTAGCCCGCTCGACGCCAGCGCAGAACTCGGCGGGAGTGCGGTTGCTGCGGTAGGCTACCGGGGCCGCCTGGCTGCGCGGGTGCCAGGGCAGGTTGGCCTGCTCGGCGGTCAGGGGCAAAGTGAGCTTGTGGAGCAGCTGGTGGACGCGATCGCAGGCCCCCTCGTAGGCAGCCCGTATATCTGTGGCCGGATCGCGGAGGTCGGCGTAGGCGACGGCCCAGATCTTGCGCTGCACCTGGTCAAAAATCAGCAGGCTGTCCACCTGCATCCACAGGCCGTCGGGCAGGTCGTCGGGGCTGGGTGGGTAGATCGGCACCGTTGGCTCAATCCAGCGGATCAGCTCGTAGCCCCAAAAGCCAAACAGCCCGCCAATGTCGGGGGGCAGGGCCGGCAGCTTGACCGGTTGGTAGGGAGCCAGGCAGTGGCTTAAGGTATCGAAGGGGTTGCCCTGGTGCTCGGTAACAGTGCCGTCGCGATGAGTCTGGATGGAGCGATCGCCCCTGTTCTCCAGCACCCACAGCGGGTCGCAGCCCAAAAAGCTATAGCGGCCCAGGCTTTCGCCCCCCTCGACCGACTCCAGCAAAAAACTGTAGGGCTGGCCCGCACACACCTTGTACCAGGCCGATACAGGCGTGTCTACATCGGCTAGCCACTCTTGGTAGACCGGCACGAAGTTGCCCTGGGCAGCGTAGGTCTTAAATTGCTCAAAGTCGGGGAAAATCATGGCCATTATTCTATAACCGGGCCGCAGAAAACGCGATCATCCAAACAATCCCTTCAGCCATCGCCTACTGTCTCTATCACACGCAGCAAAAGGGGCATAGCCGAAACTACGCCCCTCGCAACACAACAGTCACAGTTAAAACGTGGCAGGTTGCCCTAACCTACACCTCGTGGGTAGCCTTGCCGCTAAATTTGATCGTAGCGGGGTCGGGGTTAGCCCCTATATTGCGGGCTACGCTGCCCACAATCCCACGACCTTCGTTTACTTTCTCGGGGAAGACGCCGTCGGCGGGGTGCAGATACTGGGTCTCACCGCTGGGGTAAACGCGGTAGATCTTGTAGTTTTCGATCTTGGGCTTAAACTTGTTGCGCAGCTGCCGACCCAGGGCCAGGCACTGCTCTTTGCGGGGCAAATACAGCAGGTTTTCGCCTTCGTTCATGAAGGCAACCCCGCCCGTAGGCATTTCAAAAATCTGCTTCTTAGAGCTAGTCCAGGTGATGGCGTACTTTTCTTCGACCTGGGCTTTGGTCAGGAGACCGCCGGTGCTGCCTCCAAAAATAGGTGTTTGACCTGTCAGCGTTTCAGTCATGAAGTCCTATCTCTCAAACACTTAATGGGCGTTTGATCGGCATCGTATCATCGCGAGAGTGGGGGGCAATACCGATTGTTGAGGAAGTGTAACAGTTCTTCAGGAATGGGGTTTGGGGTTGGGGGGGCGGTGTACGGCTAACGGTGTGCGGTACACGGTGAGGCCGTAAACCGCGCACCGTGCACCGTAAACCCTGAACCGTTCCGTCCCTAGGCTGACCACGGCTCTTGGAAGTCGGCGTAGAGAGTGAGACCGCCGTCGATGTAGAGGGTCTGCCCGGTGATGTAGGCGGCCTCGTCGGAGGCGAGAAAGGCCACGGCAGCGGCCATTTCTTCGCTGGTGCCCGCTCGACCCATGGGAATGTGGCTTTCGACCTCGGCTTGTTTTTCGGGGTCTTCGGTCCATTCTTGGTTGATCGGGGTGACGGTGGCCCCGGGGCCAATGCCGTTGACCCGAATGCCCTGGGCAGCGTACTCCAGGGCCAGGGTTTTGGTCATATTGCCCATGCCGCCCTTGCTGATGGAGTAACTCAGGTACTGGGGCCGGGGAATAATCTCGTGAACGCTGGAGATATTGATGATGCTGCCGGGCCGGTTTTGGGCCAGCAGGTGTTTGATAGTTTCGCGAGCGCACAGGTAAGCCCCCCGCAGGTTGACCCCCAGCACCCAGTCAAAGCTGTCGACGTCGATGGCTTCGGAGGGGCTGTCGGTCTGCACACCGGCGTTGTTGACTAAGATGTCGAGCTGGCCAAAGCGCTCCAGAGTTTGCTGCACTATGGAGACCACATCTTCCTCTTTCGACACATCTCCCTGTACCAGCAGAGCCTGAACACCACAGACCTCGATGTCTTTACAGGCTTTTTCCATCGCCTGGCGGCGGGTGTCTTCGGCACCATCGCCGTCGCTGCGGTAATTAATCACAATGTTGCAGCCCTCTTCGGCGAGGCGAATGGCGATCGACTGGCCAATGCCAGAGGAGGCGCCGGTAATCAGGGCGGTTTTGCCGGTAAGTCCTTTCATGGTGAGGAGGTAGGGTAGGGGGTTAGGGGGTGGAATTCTGCCCGTGGGAAAACTTACAGATCCCGAGCTGAAATTGGATGGTTGGATGTATGGCCATAGCCAATCAGGTTAGGACAAAGCCGTCATTCTCCCGGAGGCGGGAATCCACTGGCCCATAACTGCTCTCGAATGGATTCCCGTTTCCACGGGAATGACATGCCGGGATCGTTGCGAGCAAAACGTCCTAGTGATGTTGGCTATGACTATAGTCATTACATTCCAGAATTTTAGCCACCATACTAAAACTGCAAGGGTTGGCATATCCCTCTAGGGTTTTATTTCTCCATTAGCTTGGCCGAGATCGATTAGGGAGTTTTTAAGGGATGTACGTTGTAATTGGCGGCGCTGGCATGCTGGGTTTAGATCTGGCGAAAACTCTGCTCGATGAAGGGCACACCGTGGCGGTGGTCGACACTGACGCCCTCGCCTGCCAGTTTGCCCGCGAAAAAATTGGGGTGATGGCCTTTGAGGGCAGCGCTGTCAACACCACGACCCTGCTAGAGGCGGGCATTCGCAAGGCCGATGCGGTGATCGCCGCCCTGCGGGAGGACGCGCTTAACCTAGCCCTAGTGACGCTGTCGAAGCACTATGGGGTGCCCCAGACAGTGGTGCGCATGAGCGATCGCGACTTTGCCGAGCCCTACCAACTGGCCGGAGCCACCCACACCATCAGCACCACCGAGCTCACCATCAACCGCATGGTGAACGCCATTGAGTACCCCCAGGTGGAGGCGATGATGCACTTTGAGCAGGGCCAGGTGGAGGTGATCAAGCTGCCCATTCCCCAGCAGTGCACGATTGTGGGCCGTACCCTGGCCGAAATTGCCCAAGACCCTAGGTTTCCGGCGGGCACGCTGATCATCGGCTACCAGGCCCACCCCCACGAAGATTTGACCATTCCCAACGGCAGCACGGTGCTGGAGAGCGGCTCCACCATTTTGGCGGTGACCAAGCCCGGCCTGGTGCGGCAGATGCTCGACTTTATGGGCCTCTGTACCTAGTGGGCTGCTTCAATCATCCTTCAGCGCCAGCAGCTTTTCATCGAGAGATTTGACATAGCTCTGGCTGACCTCTTCCGACAGCAGCCCCTTGCGCAGGGCATCGTTGACGGCACCTTTTTCGGCCAGGTAGAGGCGGCGGCGTAGGCCATCGAGGCTGTTTTGGTCTTCAAGGCGGCTGAGATCGCTCAGGTTGCGGCGGTTGTAGAGGTCGCGCAGGTGGCGATCGGCGGTGGCGATCTGGGCCTGGTAGGCCGCAAATAGCTCTTCATACAGGTTTTTGGGCAGGCTGCCCGACGCCAGCAGGCTGGCCAGTTCTTGCTGAGCAGCCTTGGCGGCAATCACGTTGAGCTGTAGGGTTTCCATGCGCTGCTTTGTGGGCGACGGGGCGGTCAGCCGCAGCCGCTTGACCAGCACCGGCAGGCTCAGCCCCTGGCCCACGAGAGAAATCAGGACGGTGCTAAACACCAGCGCCACCACCTGCTGTCGCCCCGGCAGGGTGAGCGGCAGGCTCAGGGCTAGGGCCATCGACAGCGATCCCTTGACGTTGCCGATGATCAATACATGCTGCCAGCGCAGGGGCAGAGGGCGATCAAAGAAGCGCAGCAGGTATAGCAGCGGGTAAATCGCAAAGACACGGCCAATCTGGTAGGCCACTACGGCAAACACAGCCGCAGGAATGGTCTGCCAAAGTGTCTCGGGATCGACCTCAAGGCCCACTAGCAAAAAGATAAAGGTGTTGACCCCGAACCCCGCGTATTCCCAAAAGTTGAGCAGGGTGACCTTGGCCGAGGCCGAGGTGTGGCGAAAGCCCAGTTCGCCAATTACCAGCCCGGCAATGACGACGGCGATCGCACTCGACACCCCCAGCGCCTGGCCAATTTGAAAGGTGCCCAACGACACCGCCACGGTCAGCAAAATATTGCTCAGGGCATCGTCGAGCTGCTGAAACAGACCCACACACAGGTAGCCCAGGCCCAGGCCCAGCACCCCGCCGCCCACAAAGGCAATCACCATCTGCTGTAGCCCCTGCCAGACCGTAAACGATCCCTGGAGATGCACTGTGGTGATGATCCCCAGCAGTACCAGGGCAATACCATCGTTAAACAGGCTCTCGCCCTCCACGATGGTGGCCAGTCGGGGCGGCACGGGCACACTGCGAAAGGCGGCAATTACCGAGACGGTATCGGTAATGGTCAAAATCACCCCGATGGCGGCGGCGGTAATGGTGGCCATACCCAGGCCCAGGTGCAGCAGCGTGGCGGTGATTACCGCCGCCAGCACCACCCCCGGCCCCGCCAGCAGGGTAATGGGCCTGATGGTGCTGCGCAGGCGGCTGATGTCGGTATTGATCGCCGCCTCAAAAATCAAAATTGGCAAAAACAGGTTGAGAATCACCTCGGGGTTAAGCCCCACTGCCTGGGGCAGCAGCGATTTAGTAATGCTTAGCCCCGCCAGCACTAGCCCCACCACGTAGGGTATGCGCAGCCGCCGGGTAATCAGGGCCACCGCCGTGGCCACCATCAGCAGCACAATTAATGTGTTGACCAGGCCGGTGACGTTGTCGTCTGGATTTGCTAGAGCGGCGGCGGGGTCTACCCCCGCAGGTAGCTGGGCCAGCCACCACACCGGTGTCAGAGTTATACCCATGGGGCCAGTCACATGCCAAAACTACTCCCCATCCTAGGGGGTGAACTAAGCCCCAGACGACGCAAACAAAAATTGCGCCGGCAGCCGGCAGTTCTATCTAGGCCGTAAGATGGGTGTTCCCTATTTGCGGGGTGGCTGGTTACACTGGGTTTAGGCCATGGTCATCTGGTATAAAGAGCATCTGGTATGAGATGCATCTGGCATAGGGGGCATCTGGCGTAGAGTGATGATTGATTTAGGCCGGCTGCTATTGTCAAGTCGTCTGGGGGCTGGAGAGTTTTGCAGATGAGCGACCAAAACATGTACGAACTACTGGGGTTAAATGAAGCCTCCACCTTTGAAGAAATTCAGGCGGCCCGCGATCGCATGGTCGATCAGTATGCCGAAGAACCCCAGCAGCAAGCCGCCGTCGAAGCTGCCTACGACGCCATTTTGATGGAACGGCTGCGGCTGCGCCAGGAGGGGAAAATCAAAGTGCCTGATCGCATTCGCTTTGCCGAAAACGTCCCCGAGTCTCCGGCCCCAACCAAGTCGGCCCCGTCTCTGCCGCGCCCCGACTGGCTCAGCGGCCTGGTCGATACCCCCAGCCGCGACGACATTATCTGGCCCGCCGTCACCTATGGGGGGCTGGGCCTGCTGGGGTTTGCGGCCCCCTCCCTGGCGCTGGCGGTGGCGATCGCGGCGGCCATTTACTTTCTCAACCGCAAAGAAAATAAGTTTTGGCGCTCGGTGCTGCTCACCATCGGCGGGCTGGCTGCGGGCCTCGCCCTGGGCCTGACCGTGGGCCAGCTGCTGATTCCCCAGGGAGCGCAGTTTGCCTGGGCCAGCCCCGATGCGATCGCATCGGCGGTCACCTGCCTAGCCCTGTGGACCGTGAGCAGCTTTCTCCGCTAGCGTTCTCGCCGCTCACCCGCCTACTTGCCATGCCCCCCTGAGGCCAAGCTCCCCCGCTTGATCTGCTCGCGCTCAATGGCCTCAAACAGCGCCTGAAAGTTGCGCTCGCCAAACCCCTGGGCCTGGGCTACGGTGCCCTGGCTCTGCACCACCTGCCGCTGAATGACTTCAAAAAACACGGTAGGAATGCTCAAAAACGGCTGAGTAAAGGTTTGTAGCAGCCGCGCCTGGGGCAGGTGCAACTCCCAGTCGACCAAAATTTGCAGCTGGGCAATGGCTGGGTCGCGCTCATCAGGCCGGTAGCCGGGGCGCTGCCGCAGGGCCTCGTAGTAGCTGGGGGGCACCGGCAAAAAATCGACCCCGCCTTTTTTTAGCTCAGCTACGGTGCCGACAATATCTTGGGTGTGCAGGGCCACATGCTGAATGCCGCCGCCCCGGTTGTAGTGGAGAAATTCTTGCACCTGGGAGTTGGGGGTGGCCGATTCATTGATGGGGAGTTTGGCGCTGCCCTGGGGGTGGGCCATCACCTGGCTGCGCAGACCCGAGCGGGGCGTGTCGATGATGAACTGCTGCTGGGGCTGAAAGCCGAGCTGACGCTGATACCAGGTCACGGCCAAAGGCAGTTCTCCCACTGGTACATTCATGACGACGTGGTCAACGGCGTCAATGGCCGGGGTTGGAGGGGTAGCAGGCGGTTCAGGAGCGATGGTCAAAGCCCGGCCCCCAGGGGCGATCCCCGGCACCCAGACCAACCGCTGCCAAGACTCCACCAGGGTGTGGCGCAGTGATCCCCAGCCCTGAATTTGCGCCCATCGCCCCCGACCCCAAGGGTCAGCCTGGGTGGGCTGCACCACGGTACCCCCGGCGGCAGTGACCTGATCTAGGGTTTGATCGAGATCGCCCACTCGCAGCGCTACATCGCCAATACCGGAGGGATGCTGTTGTAGATAGGGCCTGACTACCTGGGGGGTGGATACAATCAGCAGCGGCACCTGCCCCACATAGACCAGGGCTTGATCGTCAGTCTGATCTGGGGTCTGATCGTCCGCAGACCCCAGATCATCCCAAACACCCCCCCAGGCGTTGACAAACCACTCGCGCCAGGGGACCACCGCATCCACGTAAAAACTTAGATGGTTGAACTCCATAGGGCAACGTCGCTGTGATGGTGGACTCGCTGTTATTGGAGCACAAACCCACCCCCCAACGTCCTATCTGTTAGAAGATTTTCGTTTAGACAGTCAAGGAAACTCAAAAAATATAGCGATGGTCATTGCGCTTAGAACACCGGTATTGCTGAACTGAGGCCTGAATTTGGTAAGGGCAAACGGCCGTTTGCCCCTACGAGAGGTATTGAACTTTTGATTCATACCGGTGTTCAGCAGCGCCGGACACCGGCCTCTGCTCGGGTCGAGAACTGGGACAGCGGCGTATAGCTAACGCTCGAACTCACTTCTCCGCCGGATTCCCGGCCACCGCCACCACCTGGTCTTGGTTATTGGCGGTGTAGCTGTTGGGCGGGTAGCGATCAAGGTGGCGAAATAGGGCAATGGGCTTTTGCACACGGCAGGAATAAAACTCTACGATCACCTCGGCGTCTTGGCGCAGCACTACCTTGGGCGAAAAATCTTCGGGCATTTTGGTGCGCCACTGCCAGGGAATTTGCTGGGGCGGAGCGTTGACAAAGCGGTGGTGGGTCCAGCGGGCGTAGCGGCCAAAGCGGCCAAACTCGCGCACCTCGCGGGCAAAGATGGAGGCGGCGAGAAACGAGGCCAGGGAGCCATCGCCCTCAATGCTGCCCATGAGGTTGGCCAGGGCACCCATAGGGGCGGGGGGCTGGTCGGGGGCAGAAATTTCGCCAATGGCTTCGTCCAGGTATTCTGTGGTGCTCAGCAGCCCCGGCAGCGCCACCGTAGACCCCATGCCGCCGTTAGTGTCTTGGCGCAGATAGGTGACTAGGCGAATGCCCGGGCGCATCCACAGGCCGGGCAGCTTAACCAAGGCCTCGGCGGGGTCGATGGTGCTGACAAACCAGCGCCCCTCGACGTTGGGGGCCGGAATGTTGTCTTCGGGCAGATCGCCCACCCGAAACAGGTCACCCAGAGCATTGAGAGAATCGGGTATGGAGTCGTCATCGTCCGCCTCCATGCCGCTGCTGCCCGACGGCTGTTCGTGGGGAGGCAGCACCAGAGTTTCGCGAATAAACTGGCTAACTTTTTGAACTGTAGATAGCGGATATCTTTGAAACGACATGAATTACCGGGCAGCGGTTAGCTAGAGAATAGGCGATGGATTGGATTTAGAAACGAAACTACAGGAATTTTCACGGGCTAAACCCCACCCCATCTTCACCCTACTGATAAGAGTGCCCCTCCGGACAGACTGAGTTGCACGCTGAGAAATTCCCAGCGTCTAACTGGGAACATTTCTACCCTTCAAACAGAGTTTTGGGCACCTCTACCCAGGCGTTTTGCCGGTGGGACCGATGGGCCAAATCCATCAGGTACTGCGATCGCACCCCCTCCACAATTGACGGTACGGTGGCCTCTCCCCGATCAATGTCGTTGACCCAGTGGTTGACCACCCGCACAAAGGGGGCAATGCGCCCATCGCCGTAGGTGGTAGGAAACTGGAGGCGATCGGGAATCGCCAGTTCTTCGAGCGCTGCGCCCCCCTGGCTGCCCCAAAGCCTAAAGCCGTGGACGTAGTCTTTGAGGTTGTCGCTGCCCAGCACCAGGGTGCCAGCGTCGCCGTAGACCTCGACCCAGTGGCCCCGCCCGGCGTAGGTAACCGAGCTGATCGCCACCTGGCAGGGGGCACCGTTGGCCAGATCGAGCATCAGGCTACAGGTGTCGTCGGCATCGACAGGCTGAAGCACACCTGCGGCATCGGGACGGTGGGGAATGGCAGTGCTGAGCCGGGTGCTGAGGCCCGCGATCGGGCCGAACAGCCAGCTAATGTAGTCGAAGCTGTGGGAGGCAAAGGCCCCCAGGGCACCGCCCCCCTGGGCTTGGCGCGAGTACCAGTTCCAGGCGCGGCTGGGGTCGGCGCGGCCCGGCACCGTCCAAGTGATGTTGACGAAGCGCAGGTTGCCCAGGTAGCCCTCGGCCAGCAGCTCGGCCAGGCGCTGCCAGGCGGGCACAAAGCGAAACTCAAAGTCCATGGTGGCGACCAGGCCGTTTTGCTGCGCCAGCTGCGCAATTTCCTCGGCTTCGGCCCCAGAGAGTGCCGTGGGTTTCTCTAGCAGCAGGTGCTTGCCCGCCGCCAGCACCGTCTTGGCCTGGGCGTGATGCAAAAAGGGCGGCGTGGCCACGGTGACGGCCTGCACCTGGGGCAGGGCGACAATCGCCTCGACGCTGTCGCAGGCCTGGGGGATGCCGTGCTCGGCGGCGATCGCCTTAGCTTTTTCTAAATCCCGGTGGTACACCGCCACCACCTCGGTGCGGTGGTGGGCCTGAAGGCCGGGAATATGGACTTTCTGCCCAAAGCCGGTACCGACCACTGCCACTTGGATGGGAGTTTCTGCCATGGCGTTTCCTCACTGCCGTTCTTACTGCCGTTCTTACTGCCAGGAGCAACAGCGTTAGCCAATGCCCTATCTCAGAGTAAGGGTCGAGCTGCGATCGCTACAATTAACTAAGTGGTTTAGTTCTCGTCAAAAACTCAGATTCAAAATTTCTATGCAGGTTCCTCTGATTGGTAAGGTGCGTCGTCCTTGGGTTTGGTTATTGGCCGGGGTGGCGGCCGCTACAGTCTTGGCGGCAGTCCTCGGCTTTGGCACCTGGCGGCTGCGCCAGGGGGCCTACGATGTCGAGGCGTTTACCACCCCGGCGGCAGTGGAGCCGCTGACGGTGCGGGTGACGGCCAGCGGCACCGTGCGGCCCGTGCAAACGGTCAACCTCAGCCCTGAGAATGCCGGAATTTTGGCAGAGGTGTTTGTGGAGCAGGGCGATCGGGTCGAAGCCGGCCAGCTAATCGCCCGCATGAACAGCCGCGACACCACCGCCCAGGTGCAGCAAAACCGGGCCGCCGTGGCCGAGGCCGAAGCCGCCCTGGCCGACCTGCGCCAGGGCAGCCGCACCGACGAAATTTCCCAGGCCGAAGCCGCTACAGAGGCCAACCGCGCCCAGGTGCGCGATGCCCAGGCCCGCCTAGAGTTGGCCACCAGCGACCTGGCCCGCCGCCAGCAGCTGTTTGACCGGGGGGCCGTGGCGGCCACCGACCTCGACACCGCCGCCCGCGAGCAGCGCAGCGCCCAGGCCGCCCTAGAGCAGGCCCAGGCCCGCGTCACCGAGTCGCGGCGGCGGGTCGACGACCTGCGCAGCGGGCCAAGGCAGGAGGCGATCGCCCAGTCTGAGGCCCGCCTGGCCCAGGCCCGCGCCCAGCTGGACGGCGCTCAGATTCGCCAGGACGAAAGCCTGATTCGCGCCCCCTTTGGCGGCATTGTCACCCAAAAATTTGCCAGCGAGGGGGCCTTTGTCACCCCCACCACCTCGGCCTCAGATCTGTCTTCGGCCACCTCCACCGCCATTGTGGCCCTGGCCGAAGACCTAGAGGTGCTGGCCGAGGTGCCCGAGGCCGACATTGCCCTGCTGGCGGCGGGCCAGGCCGTGGAAGTGGTGGCCGACGCCTTCCCGGAGCAGACCTTTGCGGGCCGGGTCAAGCTGGTGGCCCCGGAGGCGATTGAACGCCAAAACGTCACCCTGTTTCAGGTGCGCATCGAGCTGCTCGACGGCAAAGAGCTGCTGCGCTCTAACATGAACGTCAATGTAGCCTTCATTGGCGATCAGCTAGCCAATGCCCTGGTGGTGCCCAGCGTGGCGGTGGTCACCCAGGCGGGGCAGAGCGGCGTGCTGGTGCCGGGGAGCGATCGCGACATTGTGTTTCAGCCCGTCACCCTGGGACCGCAGGTGGGCAACCAAATTCAGATCGTGAACGGTCTGGAAGCGGGCGAGCGCGTCTTTATCGACCTGCCCCCGGGCCGCTCCCTCGAAAACATTACCCTCCGCCAAGATCGCTAGAATTGTCGTACCTGCCCAGTGACCTGGACTCACCATGCCGCTCAAGACCAGTGACTCTACAACCCAGGTGAGCGCCCCCTCTCTGTACGACACAGATTTTTTGCTGTGGATAGAAACTACTGCCGCCCTGCTAAAAAACCGCAGGTTTGACCATCTTGATCTAGACAATCTAATTGAGGAGATTGAAAGCTTGGGCAGGAGTGATAGACGAGCTGTTTTAAGCTATCTGGCTCGCCTCTGCGAACATCTTCTCAAGATTAAATATTGGGAGGCTGAGCGTCAGCAGTGCCTGCGGGGCTGGAACATCGAGACAAATAACTTTCGCAGGGCTATCCATCGGCTGTTGCAGGATAGCCCTAGCCTGAGACCTCACCTGCTCGAAAATTTTCAGTCTGAGTATCAAGACGCTCGGGATAATGTCTTAATTGCTAGCGGTATCGATCCAACGCTCATTCCTGAAAAACCTTTTTTTAGCCTAGACCAGGCCCTAGAGAAAGACTGGCTACCCCTGGCTAGTGCTTTAGCGTCAGAGGAGGAATAATGCGATGACGACCCAAGTTTCTTTGCCACTTCCCCCCTCTGCCGAGCAGGCCCTGACCCTGCCAGGGCGCTATCCGTGGAAACACTTCAAGCGCTTGCAACGTTGGGCTGACCAAACCCCTGGTCTAAAAATCACCTATCTGGATGGCGCAATTGAACTGATGACCACAGGCAAGCCCCACGAACGGGTCAAAAAACTAATTGCCATCTTGATCGAAGCCTACTGCTTTGAGTTAGGCATGCGCTTTTTTCCGTCAGGCAACGCCACCTGCGAGGCAGAGGAGAAGGGCGCATCGTTTAACCCAGACGAGTCCTACTGTTTTGACAGCGACAAAGACTACCCTGATCTGGCCATTGAAGTGGTTTTTACCAGTGGTGGGCTAGAAAAGCTAGAAAAATATCGGCGATTCAATGTGACAGAGGTTTGGTTTTGGCAAAATAAACGCCTGGCCATTTATGGCCTCACACCGACCGCCGCTAGCGACCCTACTTATCAGCTTGTCGACCATAGCTGCTGGCTGCCCGATTTAGATGTTGCGCTATTAGAACACTGTATTCAGCTAGGGGAAGCCAGCCAGGCTCGCACTCAATTTCTCGCCGCTCTGCGATCGCATTCCTAAATAAAGATTCTTCTATGAACCTGCAAGAAAGCCTGTCGATGGCGACCAAAACCCTGGCAGCCAACCGCCTGCGCAGTACCCTGACCATGCTGGGCATCATCATCGGCAACGCCTCGGTGATTACCATGGTGGGCCTAGGCGAAGGGGCGCAGCGGTTTGTCAACGCCCAGCTCGAAACCCTGGGGCCAAATGTGTTGTTTGTGGTGCCGGGCAGTCGCGAAACCCGGCAGCTGGGGTCGCTAGAGGTGCCCCGCACCCTGGTGCTGGCCGATGCCGAGGCGATCGCCGCCCAGGTGCCCTCGGTCAGCGCCGTAGCCGCCGAGTCGAGCGGGCGACAGCTGGTCACCTTTCGCAACCGCAACGCCAACGTCAACGTGGTGGGCATCACCCCGGCCTTTTTGACGGTGCGTAGCTTTGAGGTGGCCAATGGGCGCTTCGTCAGCGATTTAGACCTGTCTCGCAGCGCCCAGGTGGCGGTGATCGGCGGCACCCTAAAGGAGCGGCTGTTCGACAATCAGCCTGCCCTGGGCCAGCAGATTCGCGTCGGCGGCGTCACCTTTGACGTGGTAGGGGTGCTGGAGCGCAAAGGCTCTAACCTGGGCCTCGACTACGACGACGCGGTGATGGTGCCCCTGACCACCAAAGACAGCCGCCTGGCCGGGGCCGAGCGATCACCCTACGGAGTTGAGGTGTCGTTTATCACGGTGTCGGCCCGCGATCGCGACAGCATGTCCACCGCTGAGTTTCAAATCACCAACCTACTGCGCCTGCGCCACAACATTCGCGACGAAGACGACTTCTACATCAGCAGTCAAGATTCGCTGCTCACCATCGCCAACACCATCACCGGAGCGCTGACCCTGATGCTGGCGGCGATCGCCGGCATCTCCCTCTTTGTCGGCGGCATCGGCATTATGAATATCATGCTGGTGTCGGTGCGGGAGCGCACCCAGGAAATTGGGCTAAGAAAGGCGATCGGTGCCTCCCAGGGCGACATTTTGGGCCAGTTTTTGATCGAGGCGATCATTCTCTCCATTGCCGGCGGCGTGATTGGCACCACTGTGGGGGTGAGCGGCATTCTGCTGATTGGGGTGCTGACCCCCTTTGAAGCGGGCCTCTCGGTAGGGGCGATCGCGGTCACTGTGACCGTCTCTGGAGCCATTGGCCTATTCTTTGGCGTCTTCCCCGCCCGCCAGGCCGCCAAGCTCGACCCCATTGTGGCCTTGAGAACGGCGTAGCTCGCCTACATCTCTGGCTCTCCTCCGGCTCCGAACCGTAGACCGTAGACCGTAGACCGTAAGCCCTATAGCTCGCCTACCTCTTTAGCTCTCCTCTGGGACAACTGCTGTGGCGTTTGAACTCGATCATCTCTTGATTTGCACCGCCGTCGAGGCTCCCGCCGCCGACCAGCTGATTCAGTTTGGGCTGGTGGAGGGCAGATCTAACGTGCACCCTGGCCAGGGCACCGCTAACCGCCGCTTTTTCTTCCACAACCTGATGATGGAACTGCTGTGGGTGCACAATGCCACCGAGGCCCAGTCTGAAGGCACTCGTCCCACCTATCTGTGGGAGCGCTGGTCTGGGCAGGCCCAGGGCACCTGCCCCTTTGGGGTCTGCCTTCGCCCGGTCAAGGGCCAGGCCCCCGAGGCGCTGCCCTTCCCCACGTGGAATTATCAGCCCGCTTATTTGCCGACGGGGGTGGCTATACCTGTCGCGACTAATGTAGCGGTGCTGAGGGAGCCGATGCTGTTTTATCTACCCTTTGCCCAGCGGCAAGACCGTTACCCTGACACCAGGGCGCAACCCCTTAACCATGCCGTTAGCTGGCGGGAGGCCACACGGGTTAGCCTGACCTTGACCCAACCACCGCCGCGATCAGGAGAATTAGAGATGCTCTCCGCCACCGACTTAATCGCAATCCACACCGGCCCAGCCTACCTGATGGAACTGGGCTTTGATGGAGAGACCCAGGGACAGCACCACGACTTTCGCCCTGCCCTGCCGTTGATAGTTCACTGGTGACTCAAGCATGAAGCTTCGTACCGCCACCGCCGCCGATTTGCCGACCCTGGCGACGCTGTAC
>DAIPYU010000017.1:0-21389 GCA_036782635.1 Nodosilinea sp. CTOTU7353 | reverse complement strand
CATGAAGCTTCGTACCGCCACCGCCGCCGATTTGCCGACCCTGGCGACGCTGTACCGGGAAACGGTGCTGGTCAATGCACCCCAGTTCTACAGCGCGGCCCAAACCGAGGCCTGGGCCGCTGTAGAGGCCAGTAGCCTCCAATTTCGCCAGTTCATTCTAGATGTCACCACCTACGTGGCTGAAGATGACACCGGCATCCTCGGCTTCGCGGGCATCGGCGAGAACGGCTATGTGGCCTCCACCTACGTGCGCCACGATTGCTTACACCAAGGCATTGGGTCGCTGCTAATGCAGGCGGTGCTCACCCACGCCCAAGAGAAACAAATCCCCCGCATCTACTCCGAGGCCAGTGAATTTAGCCTGGGACTATTCCAAAAATTTGGCTTCAGCCAGTACGAGACTGAAGTGGTGGCTCGCAACGGCGTGCAGTTTACGCGCTACTTGGTGGAACGGGTTTAGGCGAGTGCGGTATACGGTTTACGGTCTACGGTTCACGGCTAGTCCGCCGCCGTGAACCGTAGACCGTGAACCTCCTGCCCTTTTTCCTACTTCCTAGCTACCCCATCGACGCGGGCGGCGTGTTTGACCGCCGAGGCCACAGCGGCAGACACCCGCTCATCAAACACCGAGGGAATGATGTGCTCAGGGGTGAGTTCGTGGGGGTTGACCAGGGCGGCGATCGCATAGGCCGCCTCCAGATACATTGAGGGCGTGATCTCCTGGGCGCGGCAGTCGAGGGCACCGCGCAGCACGCCGGGGAAGGCCAGCACGTTGTTGATCTGGTTGGGGTAGTCGCTGCGGCCCGTGGCCATCACCGCCACTTTGCCCGCCACCAGCTCGGGCTGGATTTCGGGGATCGGGTTGGCCATGGCAAACACAATCGGGTCGGCGGCCATTGAGGCTACCATCTCGACACTGACCACCCCCGGCGCGCTGACGCCGAGGAAAATATCGGCCCCCACCATGGCGTCGGCCAGGGTGCCCGAGGCTTCCACCGCGAGGTCTTGCTTTTGAGGGTTCAAATCATCGCGACTGGTGGAAATAATGCCCTTGGAGTCGCACAGCAAAATGGTGCTAGCCCCGGCCTTTTGCAGCAGCTTGGAGATCGCCACCCCCGCCGCCCCGGCCCCGTTGATCACCACTTTCACCTGGGTGAGGGATTTATTCACCAGCTTGAGGGCGTTAATTAGCGCCGCCAGAGTGACAATGGCGGTGCCGTGCTGGTCGTCGTGAAACACGGGAATATCCAGCTCTTTGCGCAGGCGAGACTCGATCTCAAAGCAGCGGGGGGCGCTGATGTCTTCTAAGTTGACGCCGCCAAAGACGGGCGCGAGTTGCTTCACGGCTTTGACAATCTCGTCGGTGTCCTGAGTGTCGAGGCAGATGGGGAAGGCGTCTAGCCCGGCAAATTTCTTAAACAGCAGTGCCTTGCCCTCCATCACCGGCAGGGCGGCGGCGGGGCCAAGATTGCCCAGCCCCAGCACGGCGCTGCCGTCGGTGACGATCGCCACGGTGTTGCCCTTAATGGTGAGGTCGTACACGCGATCAGGGTGCTCAGCGATTTCGACACAGACCCGCCCTACGCCGGGGGTGTAGGCCATGGCCAGGTCATCCTGGTTGTGCAGCTCCAGCTTGCTCTCGACGCTGATCTTGCCGCCCTCGTGGATCGCAAAAGTGCGATCGCAGATTTCTAGAATTTCAATATCTTCGACGGTTTTGACCGCCGCGATGATGTTTTCGACGTGGTCTTCGCCGGAGGCATCCACATGCAGCACCCGCACCATGTCGTAGCGGGTGCGGGTGACCAGTTCAAAGTCGCCCAGGTTGCCCCCGGCTTCGGCGATCGCCTGGGTGACGCGGGCCAGCATGCCGGTGCGGTTGGGAATTCTCAGCCGCAGACTGAGACTGTAACTGGGATTGGGGGTAAGAGTTGCCATGAAAAACCTTTGGGCGATCGCGCCAGCGAAACAAAAATGCCGTCTTGAGGGAATATTAAGACTAAACCCCCTTACTTAGGCGGCCAAGTTCCCCCGATTGAGTCTCTCCACTGTGTGTGAAGATAGCAGTAGCGTCTGTTACCTATACACGGTTCTAGCTCCCGGTTCCTGGCTACCCCCTCACCGCCATGCCCAGTTTCTACAGCGAAGTCACCATCAACGCCCCCCGCTTTGCCGTGTGGGATGCCCTGGTGCGCAAAGAAGAATGGCACCGCTGGAATACTTTTCTCTACGACTGCGATCCCAACCTGCTGATTAAACCGGGGGGCGAAATCTTCCTCGCCCTGCGCCGCCTCGAAGGCGAAGACGAAACCGAGTTTCAGCCCCGCATTCTGCTGGTGCAGCCCAACCACTGCCTGCGGTGGATTTCCAAAGGCCCCGGCTTTAGAAGCGAGCATGTGTTTGAGCTAGAAGACGTCGGCCCCAACCGCACCAAGTATATCCACCAGGAGCGCATCTCTGGCCTGCTTGCCAAGCTATTTCTCCCCTTCATTCGCCGCGACGAAAAAGAGGGCATTCGCCGCATGGCCCGGCAGATCAAGCGCTACGTCGAGCACCACTACCGCAGGCAGTGGTGATAATCATGCAGAGCCAGCATCTTTCGTTTGAGCCGCTCACGGCTGCCCATGCTGAAGAACTTTGGGCGATTCTGGCTACCCCCGCTGTGCTCGCCTGGATTGATCCCCAAGGCAATCTACCGACCCTAGCAGACCTGAGGGCGGAGTACGCCAGCCGTGCCAATGGTCCAGTCGCCCCTGCCATGGCTAAAGAAAGGTGGTTCAATGTAGCGATCCGGTCGAAAATCTCTTCCTTTTCAGCCATTGGTCGCCTTGAAGCAACCGCCTACGACGGCTGGGGCGAAGTAGCCTTTTTGCTCGGCGAAGCCTGGTGGGGCAAGGGACTGGCCTTTGAGGCGATGCTCTGGTGGCAAGATTACCTGGCTACGGCGGCCCCAGGTACCCAATGGTGGGCTACCGTGCATCCCATGAACCAGCGCAGCATTCGTCTGCTGGAGCGGCTGGGGTACAAGCTAGCAGACTCGGGCGATCACCCCCAGCTGCAATCCTACGAGCCGGGAGACTACTGCTTTGTCCAACTCGTCTAGGTAACTTGAGATAGCCGACAGCCGTAGAGGCCTGGCGGGATGGATACCGCCCAATCATCGCAATGCTTATGGCAAAAAGCCTCTGGCCATAATTTGGCCAACTGAATAGGGACAATCTGTTGGAAAGGTAGATCTCGGCAACGTTGTTTGGCTGACGGCCTGATCGACAGCGTCTTGGTAGCACTCTGCTAAACAGTCGTCTAAATAGCGCTTCAGACTTGGGGATGCTTGGATGGCTCGGCGAATGCGCCGCCGATGTTCAATTATGCTGCTCTCCCAACTGCCGCTGCGGTGGTCGGGTTGAAACTGCCACTTGAGTAAGTGCAGCAGTAAAACGACCAGGTTGCTCTCCAGACTTTGCCGTTCCCATCGCCCCATATCTTCGATTTCTTCGACAACGTTTTCCCAGTTGATCGCTCCGTAGTCTTGGCGTTTGAGAGCAGCGGCAGTGGCTTCTATCCAGCTGAGATAGTCGGCTTCGTAAAGGGAGGCTAGGGCGGGCCGGGCTGGGGTCATGGGCGATCGCCAGAAACAAGCTTCTATTGACAGCAGTTTAGCATTCTGTCCCTAGGGTCTAAAGCATCGGTACAGTATGGCTAAAAACCTGGTTTCTTCGTCGCTGCTCTAACGAAATGACTAGCGTTCTGGCCCAGAAGCTGGGTTGCTGTACTGGTGTTCTAGATGGGGCAGATTGAGTATATTCAATGCCTAAGGCAAAAACCCTTTGGTTAAAATCTGGCCAATGGCGTAAGGACATTTCTGTGGAAAATCCGTTTCTGGCAGGCCAGTTTCTGCCGCAGCCCGTTCCACCGCGTCGGCGTAGCACTTGTCAAAAATGGTTTCTAAGTATGGCCGCAAACTGGGGGAGTCCTCCAGTCTATTTTGCAGGCGCTGGCGGTGCTCAACGATGCTGGCCTTCCAGCTATTGCTTTGTTTGTCAGGCTGAAACTGCCATTTCAAAAGATGTAGAAGCAAAACTACCAGGTTGCTTTTCAGGCTTTGTCGTTCCCGTCGCCCCATATCTTCGATTTCTTCGACAACGTTTTCCCAGTCGATCACCCCGTAGTCTTGGCGTTTGAGGGCAGCGGCAGTGGCTTCTATCCAGCTGAGATAGTCGGCTTCGTAGAGGGAGGCTAGGGCAGGCCGGGCAGGGGGCATGGGCGATCGCCAAAAACAAGCTTGAGCTGCCAGAAGTCTAACATTTACCCCTGAGGCGCTGTGGATTGGCACCCCAGGGGCAAAGGCTGGCAAGACCAGGGGAACGGTTAGGCGGTTTGAGAATCGCCCAACACATAGCGGGTGAGTATCCGCATCGACTCTTTCTGGCGATCCTCTCTCTGGCGATCGGTGGGAATGGGTTTGCTCCACTCCACCGAGTCAGAAAAGCCCACGTGGCTCATCTCTGAGATCACCCGGTTGACCGCCGAGGGGCGACCAATGACGAGAATGCGAACTTTGTCGCGATCGCCCGAGGGCGTTTTCTCATCTTCTGCACTGGCGTAGAGAAATGTTTTAGGCATAGCTGGGTAAAAATAGGGGGGTTAACATACGTCTGCGGTGACGATTCAGGCGATGAAAACGTTGAATACCTGACGGAGAGACCACCTGCGGGCATCCTCCTGAGGCAAACTAGGCACACCTATCCCCAGCGTATTCACAGTACCTGGAATCGATGTCGGCTCTAGGGGAATTTACTGAGACTTCAAGGTCATCTGGGGGAAACTAACGGCGAAAAATGCGGCGTAATTCTTGCAGACGATGAAATCAGCTGGAAAGCGGGGTGCGATCGCACCCACCACCGCCTCATCTAGTCTTTGCACAGGCTGGCTATGCAAAGGCTACAGATGGAATTCCCTCCAGGCATAACGCCCTGTCTGGACTCAGATGAGCTTGAGTTCATGGCAAATAGTTCACGGCAAAAAGCTCCCTGCAAAACCTCGGTTACAGTTCGTCTGCTGGTTCGAACCCAAACTTACTCTGGGTCTTCTCTGGTTTATCTGCTAGGATGTAGCTTCGTCAGCCATCCGGTCTGTGCTGGCCAACAGAATTTGCTTACCAGCCATTCTTTTGACTAAATTCACTGCTCTTAGACTGGGCCCAGGTACTTGATTTGGGGTAGGGGCACCACTCGGAGCTACAATTTCATGACATTTGAACAACTCGGTCTTGAGACCGGTCTACTTCGCGCTGTTTCTGACCAGGGCTACACTGAGCCAACCCCAATTCAGCAGAAAGCGATCCCCGCGATTCTTCAGGGCCAAGACATCTTTGCCAGCGCCCAGACGGGCACTGGCAAAACTGCAGGCTTTACCCTGCCCCTGCTACAGCGACTGGCTGAGAAGAAAACCTCGGGCAAGCGCACTCCCCGCGCCCTAGTGCTCACCCCCACCCGCGAGCTAGCGGCTCAGGTGGGCGAAAGCGTAATCACCTACGGCAAGCACATGCCCTTTAAGATCGCCATAGTCTACGGTGGCGTTAGCTTTGGCGGCCAGGCCCGCCAGCTGCGCCAGGGGGTCGATATTCTGATTGCTACGCCGGGTCGCCTGCTCGACCACGTTAGCCAGGGCACCGTCGATCTTAGCGCCGTCGAGATTTTGGTGCTGGATGAGTGTGATCGCATGCTCGACATGGGCTTCATCCACGACATTCGCAAAATCATGGGTCGTCTGCCCGATGAGCGCCAGACCTTGATGTTCTCGGCCACCTTCTCCAAGCCCATTCAGCAGCTGGCCCACACCCTGCTCAAGTCGCCCGTGCAGATCGACGTTGCCCCCCGCAACACCGCCGCCGAGCGGGTGGAGCAGGTGGTGCACCCCGTTGATCGCCACCGCAAGCGGGAACTGCTTTCCCACATCATCGGCTTCCACAACTGGCAACAGGTGCTGGTATTTACCCGCACCAAGCATGGCGCTAACCGCCTAGCCGAGCAGCTGGCCAAAGACGGCCTCAAAACCGCCGCCATCCACGGCAACAAGACCCAGGCCGCCCGCGCCCGCGCCCTCAAAGACTTCAAACAGGGCCGAGTGCGGGTGCTGGTGGCCACCGACGTGGCCTCCCGCGGCATCGACATCGACCAGCTGCCCTACGTGGTCAACTTTGAGCTGCCCAACGTGCCCGAAGACTACGTGCACCGCATTGGTCGCACCGGCCGCGCCGGCAACGAAGGCCGGGCTGTCTCGCTGATCAGTGATGACGAGATGCCTCTGCTAATCGGCATTGAGCGCATGCTCAAGCAGCCCCTCACCCAGGATGTGGTGGCTGGCTACGAGCCATCCTTCTCGTCCGATACCAGCAACGTTCGCTCGGTGGGTGCCCCTGGCAAGCCCCGCCGCCAGCGCCCCCGCCGTCGCAGCGGTGGCAGCAGCGTCAGCGCCCCCCGCCGCGCCGGCGCCAGAGGCTAGGGATCGCGTCTGGGCCAAGAGCATGGGTACAGTATTCTCTGCCTCCTCAAAGGAGCGGCAGAGCACCAGGGTACTGCTGTATTTAGATGCTGTACCAACGTTCTAGGCCTATTCTCAGGGCTTACCTGAACCAACAACAAAACATCCCCGCCTTGCTGAGCAAAGCGGGGATGTTTTTAGTTTGCTCCGTATTTCTACAACGCGCTGGTTCTACAGCACACTGTCGCGCTTTAGGGTGTGGGCCTTCAACACCTGGTGGGTGCCCTGGGCTACGTCGTCTGCCAGCGGCCGACGCTGGATAAAGGTGCCGTCAGAGTCCATTTCCCAGGCCTGGCGGTTGTCGGCCATCATGATATCGAGAATGGTTTGCAGCTCTTTGACCAGGCTGGGGTCTTCAATGGGCACCACCGCCTCCACCCGCCGGTCTAGGTTACGGGTCATCCAGTCGGCGCTGCCGATGTAGTACTCGGGCTCGCCATTGTTGTGGAAGCAGAAAATGCGGGAGTGCTCTAAGAACTTGCCGATAACGCTAATCACGCGAATGTTGTCGCTGACTCCGGGTATGCCAGGGCGCAGGCAGCAAATGCCGCGCACAATCAGGTCAATTTCGACCCCAGCCTGGGAAGCCTCGTAGAGCAGCTTGATCATCGCGGCATCGACCAGGGAGTTCATTTTGGCGATGATTTTGCCTCGGCTGCCGCTCTGTTTATTATTTTGGGCGTGGTCAATCTCGCGGCGAATCAGGGATGCCATGCGATCGCGCAGGGTAAACGGTGCCACCAGCAGCTTGCGGTAGGCTTTTTGGCGCGAGTAGCCGGTGAGAAAGTTAAATAAATCGGTCAGGTCAGCCCCCAGGTCATCGCGGCCGCTGAAGAGGCTCAAGTCGGTATAGAGCTTCGAGGTTTTGGGGTTGTAGTTGCCGGTGCCAATGTGCACATAGCGACGAATTTCGTCGCCCTCTTCTCGCACGATCAGGGTGGTCTTGGTGTGGGTCTTGAGCCCCGCAATACCGTAAACCACGTGCACTCCGGCATCTTCTAGTTTCTTCGCCCACTCAATGTTGTTGGCCTCGTCAAAGCGGGCCTTGAGCTCGACCAGGGCCACCACCTGTTTGCGGTTGGCCGCCGCCGCAATCAGCGCCTTCACGATCGGTGAGTCACCAGAGGTGCGATAGAGGGTGATCTTAATCGCCAGCACCTTGGGATCGTTGGCGGCCTGGGTGATAAACTCCTGCACCGATGCTTTAAACGATTCGTAGGGGTGGTGCACCAATATGTCTCCGCCCCGCAGGGTGGTGAATATATTGGGGGCGTGCTCAGAATAGCTGCTGCTGCCGTCCTCATCTAGCTCAAGCATCGGCTTGAGGCAGGGGGGCACCAGCTCCGTCCAGGGCTTGTCTTTTAGCTCAGGCAGCGGGATTGAGAGAAAGAAGAACAAATCTGCCAGGTTTAGCAAGCCGTTGATTTCATACACTCGGTCGGGGCTTAGCTTTAGCTCTCGTATCAGCCCTTCTTTGAGGTCGTCGGGCATAGTGCTCTCGATTTCTAGGCGACAGACAAAGCCCTCTAGCCGCCGCTTACTGATTTCTTTTTCGATAGCGATCAACAGGTCGTCAGCTTCATCCTCTAGTACCGGAAAATCGGCATCGCGGGTGATTCTGAACAGATTGTGCCCAGCGATGGTCATGCCGGGAAACAGATAGCCCAGGTTCTCGGCAATCACCTGCTCTAGGGGCACCCCAATCCACACGCAGGGTTCGCCCTGGTGGGTGCGCAGCTGTTCGGGCATGCCCAAAAAGCGGGGCAGGCTGCTGGGCACCTTGACCCGGGCAAAGCGCTCTACCCCAGTTTCGGGGTCCACTACCCGCACCGCCAGATTCAGGCTCAGGTTAGACATGCGCGGAAACGGGTGCGACGGATCTACGCTTAGGGGCGTCAGCACCGGAAAGATGCGCTTCTCAAAGTAGTCTTTAAGGTAAAACTTCTGCTCCTGGGTTAGATCGCGGTAGTTTTGCAGATAGACGCCATGCTCAACCAGGGCCGGGCGTAGCTCTTGCTCAAAGGTGTGGTGCTGGAGCCGCACCTTCTCAAGTAGATGCGATCGCATGATCTCCAGCTGCTTAACAGGCGTCAGCTGATCGGGGGTTTCAGGGTGCACCCCGGCTTCGGCCTGCTCCATGACTCCCGAGATCCGCACCATAAAAAACTCATCGAGATTGGAACTGTAGATAGCCAGAAACTTGAGCCGCTCCAGCAGAGGCGTGCGCGGGTCAAGCGCTTCGTGAAGCACGCGCTCATTAAACCCCAGCCAGCTCACCTCGCGGTTGATGTAGTACTGAGGGTCATTCAAATTGACGCTTTGCTCAGCCAGGTCAGCTTTAGTCATAGTGTTCTCTAGCCCTCAGCCCAATGGTATCAACGCGGGTATTATTGGCGCATTTTAGCGGTGCAACTTGATCCTTGGGTTAAGGTCTTTGATCAAGGCTTTGCCCAAAGGGAGCAATGGTTTGCCTGGCGCGGTAGGTTCTATCCGCCGCCTCTGCACGTGGCCGCTACAGGCCCTAGGCGAGAGGCTGAGATAAAGTCAGCACGATCATCGTAGGCTGTAACGCTCTAGTGATACTCTGAATGATGGCGCTTTAAAATGTGAAAGTAAATTAAAAGCGACCTAAACAGCTGATCATACGAGATAGGCGCAAGCATGGTCACCACAGCAGAACAAACAAACGTTGGCTACATTACTCAAATTATTGGCCCAGTTGTAGATATTAAATTTACCGCTGGCTCAATGCCCAAGATCTATAATGCTCTCAAAATTCAGGGCACTAACCCCGCAGGCAACGAAGTTGCCGTCACCTGCGAAGTGCAGCAGCTGCTGGGAGACTCCCAGGTGCGGGCCGTTTCCATGAGCACCACCGATGGTCTGGTGCGGGGCATGAAAGTTGTCGATACTGGCCTACCCATTAGCGTGCCCGTGGGCACCGCTACCCTGGGCCGAATTTTTAACGTGCTGGGTGAGCCCGTAGACGAAAAAGGGCCTGTCAACGTTGACACCACGTCCCCCATCCACCGATCAGCTCCCAAATTTACCGAGCTAGAAACCCAGCCCACGGTGTTTGAAACCGGTATTAAAGTAATTGACCTGCTGGCTCCCTACCGTCGCGGCGGCAAGGTTGGCCTATTTGGCGGTGCGGGTGTGGGCAAAACCGTACTGATTCAAGAACTGATCAACAATATCGCTAAAGAGCACGGCGGCGTGTCGGTATTTGGCGGCGTGGGTGAGCGCACCCGCGAAGGCAACGACCTCTACAACGAATTTATTGAGTCGGGCGTGATCAACGCCGACGATCTGAGCAAGTCGAAGGTCGCTCTGGTCTACGGCCAGATGAACGAACCCCCTGGGGCACGTATGCGGGTGGCCCTGTCGGCGCTAACCATGGCCGAATACTTCCGCGATGTCAACAAGCAGGACGTGCTGCTGTTCATCGACAACATCTTCCGCTTTGTGCAGGCCGGTTCTGAAGTATCGGCGCTGCTGGGCCGCATGCCCTCCGCTGTAGGCTACCAGCCCACCCTGGGAACCGACATGGGTGACCTGCAAGAGCGTATTACCTCTACCCTGGAGGGGTCGATCACCTCAATTCAGGCGGTGTATGTGCCGGCGGACGACCTTACCGATCCCGCTCCGGCCACTACCTTTGCTCACCTAGACGCCACCACGGTGCTCTCTCGTGCCCTGGCCTCTAAGGCAATTTATCCGGCAGTTGATCCCCTCGACTCTGCCTCTACGATGCTGCAGGCCAGCATTGTAGGCGACGATCACTACCAAACGGCCCGCGCTGTGCAGTCTACCCTCCAGCGCTACAAAGAGCTGCAAGACATCATCGCCATCCTGGGGCTGGATGAGCTATCTGAAGATGATCGTCTGACGGTGGCCCGCGCCCGTAAAATCGAGCGCTTTCTCTCCCAGCCCTTCTTTGTGGCTGAGATCTTCACCGGCTCCCCCGGTAAGTACGTGTCTCTAGAAGACAACATCAAAGCCTTCAAGCAGATTCTGTCTGGTGAGCTAGATGAGATTCCTGAGCAGTGCTTCTACCTCAAGGGCGGCATTGAAGAGGTGCTAGAGGCCGCTGAGAAGCTCAAAGCCGAGAAGTAGACCTGTTGTCTAGGGCAGCAACGTCTTGCCCTAGAAATGCTGTAATCGTTCCTATTTCATCCTTGCTATGGCATTAACTGTTCGTGTAATTGCCCCAGATAAGACGGTCTGGGATGCTGAGGCCGAAGAAGTCATTCTGCCCAGCACCACCGGTCAGCTGGGCATTTTGGCCGGCCACGCTCCCCTGCTTACCGCTTTAGATATAGGAGTGATGCGGGTCAGGGCCGACAAAGAATGGGTGCCGATCGCACTCATGGGCGGCTTTGCCGAGATCGACGACAACGAATTGATTATCTTGGTCAACGGGGCCGAGCGCGGTGACACCATTGATGTGGCCAAGGCTCAAGCCGCCTACCAGGAGGCTGAGACCCGCCTTGGCCAGGTTGAAGCTGAAGATAAACAGGCCAATATTCAAGCTAAGCAGGCTCTCAAGCGGGCTAGAGCTAAGCTTCAGGCGGCTGGGGGCATCAAGTAGCGTTCCTTACCGCTGGATCCGGATAAGCCCATTAAAAAGCCCGCCAGCTGGCGGGCTTTTTAATGAGCCTGGCTTTAGGTAAAGCCAGCAGTAAAGCCGGGTTTGGCGATCACGAACTACCGGTAAAAGTGATCTCGGGAAAGCGATCTTGGGCCTCGGTTAGAGGCTTGCCCTTGCCTTCTTCTTGCCAATAGTTGATGATTTCGGTGGCCTGATTGAGAACCTCAACCCGCTCCTCTTCTTCAATCCAAGGCTTGCTTTCAAGCTCGGTTTTCATTTGTTCCCAGGCATCGTTACGGGGCCAGAAGAAATAGGAGGTAAGCGGGCTAGTACCCTTGCCCACCACCTGATCAACCGCCAGCGCAACGTCTTTTTCGAGCCAGAGTACTTTTAAGATAAATCTGGACAAGTAGACCTCCGCTGTAATTCAAAAAAATACTACAGTCTATAATCCTATCACCTTAGCTACCGACCTTCCACTCTTAAATGGGCATTCAATGACTTCTTTGGCTAACCCACTGGCGATCGCGGTGTTTGATATTGATGGCGTACTGCGTGATGTGGGCAATTCCTACCGCCGCGCCCTGGCTGACACCGTGGAAGAATTTACCGGCGGCAGCTACCGTCCGGCCCTGGAGGAGATCGATCAGCTCAAGGGCGAAGGGCTGTGGAACAACGACTGGGAAGGCTCCCAGGAGCTGGTGTATCGCTATTTTGAGGGCCAGGGCCAGAGTCGAGGGGAGATCGCCCTCGACTACGACCAGATTGTCGAGTTTTTTCAGAGGCGCTACCGGGGGCCAAACCCCGCCGACCCTGACCAGTGGACGGGCTACATTACCCAAGAGCCGCTGCTGGTCGATGCAGAGTATTTTGAGGGGCTGACGCGCGATCGCATCGCCTGGGGGTTTTTCAGCGGTGCTACCCAAGGTTCGGCTCGCTTTGTTCTCGAGCGCCGTCTGGGGCTGAGCAACCCAGTGCTAGTGGCGATGGAAGATGCTCCTGGCAAGCCCGACCCCACCGGGCTGTTCACGGTGGTCGATACCCTGACCAAGCGGCAAGATCTGCCCCCCAACCTGCCTGTCATCTACGCTGGAGACACCGTGGCCGATATGCAGACCATTGTGCAGGCCAGGCAAAAAGAGCAGGCCAGGCAAAAAGAACAGGCCAAGCAGAAAGATAGTGCCCAACGGCGCTGGCTGGGCGTGGGCGTACTGCCGCCCCACGTGGTTGCCGGAGAAGAGGCCTACCGACAGACCTACAGCGATGGCCTTAAAAAAGCTGGGGCTAATCGGGTGATCGACCATGTTACCGATCTAACCGCTGCCTGTCTTGAGGGATTGCTAGGCTAAAAAAATGGGAGGTGAGATTACTGACCTCCCATGGTTCATTAGGGTAGAACGGACAAATCAACTAGCAGGGGTTTACACCTCTGCCAGTTTGCGGCGGCGCAGGGTGGTAAACCCACCCACGCCCAGCACCAGCATGCCCAGCAGAGCCGAAGGCTCGGGCACGTCTTCGGCGGGGGGGGCCCCAGCCTGAATGCCGCGCACGGCAAAGATCACGTCGTTGTAGTCGAGGTCGCCGCCGCCAACGATATCCTCAAAACCAAGGATAGTCCAGCCATTTTGCTCGAAGGCCACCACGTGCTGTAAACCATGGGGGTTAGCAGCGGCGTTGGTACCTAGCATGGTAGTGCCACCGTTAAAGCCATTGGATTTAATCATGAAGTCGAGCTGAGTCGCCCCGAGGAACCCGCCGAGGCTAACGCCCTGGCCGAGCACCAGAGGGCCATCTGAGTTAGACAGCTTGCTGAAGGGGGAGGACACATCCTCAAAAATCATCCCACCGCCGGTCTGGTTGCCGTCAAGATCTTTAGCAGTAAAAAACAGCTGGTTGCGGTAGCCAGCCCCTTCATTAATAAAGTAGACCTCAACCGGATCGACCCCATTCCAAAACAGCTTGCTGGTGTCCAGTTGGTACCGGTCTAGAAAACTCTTAGATAGGGCACTGGCTTCGTTGTTGATCAGTTTCTTAAGTTCGCTGAGACTTTCAGACTCCTCTAGCAAATTGAGATCCTTGAGGTTGTCAAACCCTAGATCGGTGGCAAACTCCTCTGGGGAGAGGCTGGCGGCGGGCAGCTGTGCCTGAGCCGGGGCCGCTGCCACAACAGTGGCAGACAGCGCAACAGCGGCAGCGAGTCCTGCGCCTAAAAGGTGACGGTTGATAAACATCTCTGGTACCTGGCTAGTAGTTAATGGTAGTCACATTAAACACCTCCTCTAGGGAGGGTTAGACTGAGTCGGTTCACGATGCCCCAAGGGGACAATCTGTACCGACTCCGCCGGGTTAAAGCCCTGGTCAGCAGGACTGAAAAGGCTTTTGTCTACTCTAGTCGAGCCCTGGTTTGAGAGCCTGGGTAGATGCCACAGTCGAAGTATGAAGTCTCAGTGTTTTCTGAGATATTTGGTTAAAAATATTGCTAAAAATACGGATGTCATATCAGTATGACTGGGCCTGTCATCCCAAGTCTAGCTTGGGATTGGTAGTTCTCTTACGGGCAAAATTCCACTTCTAGACTTAGATTTAGATTTGGTTCACCTCATCTGACTGCACGGTCTGGGGCCTCTTTTGTTGACCTTGGGCTGATTGGCTCTAAAAAAGCCCCAAAAATTATCGAGAGATGGCTTTCATCGAAGGGCAGCCACGGGTTAGTGTCTAGCATGTCTACGATCCAATTTAGGATGGCGCAATGGCCAAAGCTGACCCCCACCGCCTCAAACTCTCGCAACTGCGGGCGCTGGTGGCCATCGCCGATCAGGGTTCCTTTAGCGAGGCGGCGCTGCACCTAGAGCTGTCGCAGTCGGCGGTGAGCCACGCCATCGCCACCCTAGAAGAAGAGCTAGGCGTATTATTGTTGAATCGAGGCCGTCAGGGGGCGGTGCTGACCCCGGTGGGCGAGCGCATTACCGAGGAGGCCCGGCAAGTGCTGCGATCGCTCTACAACCTCTGCCATGCCGCCGATCAGGCCAAGGGGTTGCAAACCGGGGAGGTGCGCATTGCGGCCTTTCGCAGCGTAGCCACCCACATACTGCCGGAGGTGATTCGCCAGTTTCGCCAGCAGTACCCTGGAGTGGCCATTGCCATCGACGAAAAATCTCACTACGAAATGGTGGAAAAAGACCTACGCCAGGGGCGGGCTGATGTGGGGTTTACCTACCTGCCCACCCACGAGGAGTTTGAGCAGTGGGAGCTGCTGCGCGATCGCTACATTGCTCTGCTGCCCCCCGACACTAAGGCGCTGCCCGGACCGATCAGCTGGACAGAGCTAGCGGCCTACCCGCTGATTTTGCCGCCGCCTGACGACGGCGATCGCCAGTATATCGACCGCCTGCTGCACCGGTGGGGGCAGCAGGTACAGCCCGCCTACGTGGTGCGCGAAGATTCCACCATCCTGAGTATGGTGGAGCGAGGTCTGGGGGCCACAATCATGGCCTCGCTGGCGGCGGAGCCGATCCCGGCTGAGCTGCAGGTGGCTGAGCTGCCCCAGCCCCTAGAACGAATCATTGGCATGATCGTGCTGAGCGATGCCCTGCTGTCGCCGCCGGTATACGCCTTTTTAGAACGGCTCAAGGCAATTTGGCCCCAGGCTCAATCGGGTCAGCCCCGCAGTGATAGTCGTCTGTCAGGAGAAGAGAGCTAGTACTGAATCTGCCTTGGCTAGCCCCGGTTGGGCTGGGCAAACACCGTTTGCCCCTACGCAAGCCGCCTGTTTGGAATCGAGGTTATACGATTCGGATGTGGTATGGTGCCTGGGCGATCGCGGCTGGATCTCCAAAAAAATACCCCAGCGCTGGGCTGGGGCAAGGGGTCGTTGTTGTTTTGGAGGACGTTCACACTCTCCAGCGATGGCTACAGCGGCCAAATTTAAAATTCCGGACAGGGAGATTGCCGATGGCGAGATGACGAACAGGGTTGAAATATAAACCTTATTCAAGTCCAGAAGCTCAGAACGGTGGCAGTTGCGGTTAACCCCAGCTAAAACCCCATCGCCTTAGCTACGGTGACAGGATCGGGGTTGAGGTTGCCCTTCACCTGGTTGTTGCTGTGGGCGATCGCGGTGTCAGGATCTTTGAGGCCGTTGCCGGTCAGCACGCAGACAATATTGGCTCCGGCGGGCACCTGATCTTTAACCTTTAGCAGCCCGGCCACCGATGCGGCGCTGGCCGGTTCGCAAAACACTCCCTCTAGGGCCAGCAGGCGGTAGGCCGCCAAAATTTCGTCATCGGTGACGGCGTTAAACTCGCCCTGGCTGGCGTCGCGCACCGCTTCGGCCTTGGTCCAGCTGGCGGGGTTGCCAATGCGAATGGCCGTAGCCAGGGTCTGGGGATCGTGCACCCGGTGGCCGCTGACCAGAGGCGCAGCCCCCGCCGCCTGAAAGCCCATCATGCGAGGCAGCTGACTGCACCTGCGCTGCTGGTGATACTCGCAAAACCCCATCCAGTAGGCGGTGACGTTGCCCGCATTACCCACCGGAATGCACAGCCAGTCGGGGGCGTCGCCCAGGGCATCGACCACCTCAAAGGCACCGGTTTTTTGCCCCTCTAGACGATAGGGGTTGACCGAGTTGACCAGGGTGATGGGGTAGTCGTTGGCCAGCTCGCGCACCATGGTCAGGGCGTCGTCAAAATTGCCGTTGATGGCCAGCACCTCGGCCCCGTAGAGCAGCGCCTGGGCCAGCTTGCCCAGGGCTACATAGCCCTCTGGAATCAGCACAAAGGCCCGCATACCGCCCCGACGCGCGTAGGCAGCCGCCGCCGCCGATGTATTGCCCGTGCTGGCACAGATGACCGCTTCGGCCCCGGCTTCCTTAGCCTTAGAGATGGCCATGGTCATACCCCGGTCTTTGAAGCTGCCGGTGGGGTTGAGGCCGTCGTACTTGACCCATACCTTAACGTCTTTACCGACGTGCTGAGCCAGGGCTGGCATCGGAATCAGCGGCGTGTTGCCCTCGCACAGGGTGACCACCGGAGTTTGTTCTGAAACGGGCAGATAGGCTCTGTAGGCCTCAATCAGTCCAGGCCAGGGCTGTAGCCCAGCGGCTGATCGTCGAGGAGCGGCGGTAGCACTAGCGGTCGAACTAGCCGTAGAACTGTCAGTGGCGGGAATTACGCTTAGGGTCACGGTAGGTAAGCGGGGTGATAAAGATTTTGAGGAAGATTAAAGATCTGAGGATTTTGGCTGGCAGCCGCCTGCCTGGTGTCAACATTTTATGTTTCCTAGCTTACCGCGCGCCTTGACCCCAACGGATCGTCAGGCCTGTTTTTTGAGCGATGAACCGAGCGCGGCATCCAATTCTCAAACTGCCCCAGCGCTGCTCCGCTACCGCTGACGGCGCGGTTTAAGATCAGTATCTAGACAGGATGGTTAAAATGCCTTAACTTTCTGGGTGAGCACAATTCTCTATAAAATAGCCCCATGAATGCCCCCGTTAATTGCGCCAATTTTCAGGTGACTGCTTGGTCAAATAGTGCACCAAAGCAACTCGCGAACTCAAAAGCAACAGAATCAGCTATGTTGCTCGCAGAGACAAACCCTGGGCTGGGTGAGCCTACCGCTGACGACAAAATTTGCTGGCTCCAGGTGCGCGAGTCTCCCTATCCTCCCGATCAGCAGGTTGAGCTGCTGCATCTGCAAGCGGAGGCGGAGGCTCTGTTGCTTCAGCTCCAGGCTATGCACCAACGGCGGCTAAGCTAGCCGGAGGGGTTTTGGGGCTATGTTCCCAGGCTGCCCCGCAGCTCTGCGCCAGAGCAATAAGTAAGTGGCCATAAACAAACGGTGCTGTAGGGTGTGTTGTGGCGATAGCCCAACGCACCGCAGGTCTAGGCTGATGCGTTACGCTGGCGTGATAACGCATCCTACGAATAATTACAGCTTCCTACTTAGCTGGCTCATGGAGAGGAAAGTGCTCCAATTTCTGAGGAATTCGCTAATGTAGTGTCAACCTGTGGGGAGATGCTGCGATGACCTACTCTATTAAGCCCGAGCCAGCTGGCCAGACCAAGCTTCAAGGTCTGGCCAATCGAAAGCTATATTCTGCGATCGCCGGTGGTCTGCTGCTGGCGGTGGCCGCTGGCGCGGCGATTAAACTCACAACGGCTGGCCCTAGCACTGCTCCGGTGGCCGGAGTCAATGCCGACGGCGGTGCTATTACCACCGATGGCGAAGGGGCGCTGATACCGGCTACCGGAGAAGCGGCTACACCGTTCCAGTCTCAGCCTTTCTTCACGGCATCGACTCCCCTGCGCCTTGCCGACCCTAGCCTACTTCGCTCTACGTCTTCTCAAGCGCGGGTGGAGGCAGTCACCGCTGGTCGGCCTGACCCCTTTGCCTCGGTGGTATTGCCCGGCCCTCGAGTGCCCCGGCCCGACCCGGCAGCGGCGGTGCTGACCCCGGCATCACCTGCGGTCGCTCAAGGATTACCTGCGGTGCCCGTGGCCGCCACCCAGAGCCTGCCACCGCTGCCTCAGGTGGCCATGCAGCCCGTCACCCTACCTAACCTGCCCGCGCCCTTTTTGCCCGGCGGTGTGCCGCCTATCCCCACAGATATTGCTGTGGCTCCCACGGGTAGTCCCGCATTTCAGAACCTGGTTGATCAGATTGTGGTCAGCGGCGTGGTGCAGGTGGGCAGCGGCATTAGCGTGATTGTTACCGAGCCTGGCAGCACCGTCAGCCGCCGCGTCTCCCAGGGCGACATGCTGGCTGGCGGCCGCATTCGGGTAAAGTCGGTCGACATGTCTGGCCAAGAACCCATGGTGATCTTGACCTACGATGGCCGAGACTATACCCGCACCGTGGGCGCTCCCCTAGTGGGGGTTCTCTAGGCCTTTGCCCCTATGCCTGCCTACCGAGGTCATGCTCCGCTGCACTGGGGCAGAGTAAGTCGTTATGATTGGTAGGGCAGCAGTCAGGATAGTAGCCATCACCCTCGGGTGTTAGCCTGATGCTCAAGACGGCAGACAATTGAGGCTGAGGCAGCCTATGGGCAGCGGCAAAACATTTTCTAACGACCATGCAGGCCAACCCCGGCTGGGCCTAGAGGCCGCTGACTCCTACGAGTGCCCGATGTGTCGTCACGGGCAGATCGAGCAAATGGCGATGATGGATACCTACGCCTGTAATTTTTGTCGCCACATTTTTGACGTGAACCTGGCTGGGCAAACGGTGCATGTGGTGGATGGCCTACAGCCTATGGTCTGGCGCTGGCAGGGTCGTCGCTGGCGGCCGATTTACCAAGGCGGCAGCGAGGTGGCCCTTACGCTTTGGCTGGTGGCAGGGGTGCTCGTGATCTTTCCCGCTGGGCTGGTGGCCTTGGGTGGGTATATGTTTCCCCCTCTGGTAGAAAGTATAGGTGCACAAAATGCAGGCGTAAACTGGTCGGTTGCTTGGGCTATAGGGACGCTGACCGCCCACGGCACCATGGTGGGCTGGCTCATGGCTGAACACTATCAGCTGCCGATCTATGTGCTGGCTAAAATTCGACTCCAGCGGTTTTTAGCTCGGCTGCCAGCTTAGGTGACTTCTAGAAACAGTTTTCTAATGGTGGGCAGTACCCACCTACTTGATTACCCTCGGTGTCTTGGGGCCAGTGGCATTTGCCCCACGGTTTGGCCTTAGGGAATCGGGGTTATGTGATTGGGACTTGCGCTAAGAATAGATTTTTATCGTTGGAGGTGCCGCGTCAGCTGGATGGACGACTGGTATTAGCAGTCGCCAGCCGGAAACCACACGAGAGGCACATCGGCATCGCTCCGCCACCGTACCCAGCCCTCTAGGTGACTAGACCCCGGCAGCGGTGTGCAGCCCCGGGCGGGCTGGGTCACGCGCACCCGCAGCCAGTCGCCCTCAATATCTAGGGGTTGAATAATACTGTTGGGCCCCACCAGCGATTGCAGCGGGGCATTGCTGCTGGGGGCTAGGCGCATGGGTTGGGCCAGCCCAGGGCGACGAAACTCTACCCGCGCGGCGTCTTCTATGGAGATCTCCCAGGGCTCGACGGTCAGAGGCACGGTGCCGAGGTTGAGGTGGGAGGTGTGCGCCCAGGCCGCCCCCGCCGGGGTGTACTGAAACCGAAACCAGCCATCGGGGCGAATTTCTAACACCGGGAAAGCATAGGTCTGCTGCTCGGTTTGCACCATGGAAAAGGCGGCATCGCGGCCAACGGCCAGGGGATCGCCGTCATTGGGGATTAGCCAGCCGTTGAGTAGCCAGCCCCAGTGGTCACTCTCGGGGCTGGGATAGATGGGCAGGGCGACCCCCCGCAGCCAATTGGCTTTTCGCAGGGCATTGCCGGAGCCAGGCAGCATCGCCGCCGCTGGCCGCAGCTGACCGACGCCGACGTCGTCGCTGGGGCTGGGGGAAAGCCCAATGATGCCGGTTTCGTCGGGCAGGATGGCCTCAGGAATGACGCTGGGACGCGGAGGCAGGGTGGGCTCTGAGCTATCTTGCTTGGCGTTGAGGTCGACGGCAGTAGTCGTGGGGAGTTGAACCTTGGGACTAGATGCGATCGCCGGTAGGGCCGTAATGGCTAGTAACCCGACGGCAATGGCGGTGCTTTGGCCGCGTTTTAACCAAACCTGAGACGATGAGTGCCAAAACGATAGGCCCCAACGCGATAAGCAGAGTGGCTGGGGTCGAGAATTTGGTTGAGCCATGACAATGGGTTAATTGACGCTGAAACCTGTTGAGCCGGTACGGTGGCGATCGCCCCTTAGCATGCAGCCTGACCAGGCTATCGGACAGTTCAGGGAGTGATTCAGCTAGTGTGCCCTCGCCACCGACATTAACATGCTTAAATCGTACTTCTTGTCCCTTGCTTAACAAGCCTCATTCAAGTCTAGACGTGGAGTTTTGCCGGGGGGAAGCACCAGATCCTGCGCTGGATCTGGTCAATTCATGTTCACCGACAGCCTGACGCTAAGGGATTCGCGTCGAAATAAGGTACCAGAAAGGGTAGATACTCTAGGCTAGATTCCCGCGCAGGCGGGAATGACGCTGGGACTTTATTTATTGGCTAGTCCCTAACCGGCTCCGCAGCACCGCCAGCAGCTTAATAAAGTGCTCGGGCAGCGGGGCGATCGCCACCACCATCTCCCCGGTGGCCGGGTGGCGCAGATCCAATCGCTCGGCGTGGAGCGCCTGACCGGGCAGGTTGACCCCCACATCGCGCCCCGCCCCGTAGGTGAGATCGCCCACCAGCGGGTGGCCCATGTGGGTGCTGTGGACGCGGATCTGGTGGGTGCGGCCCGTCTCTAGGCGAAAGCGCAGCAGCGAGAAGTTGCCTAGCCGCTCTTCGACCTGCCAGTGGGTGACGGCGGTGCGGCCTTTCTCTAGGGGCACCACGGCGTTTTTTTTGCGGTCGATGGGATGGCGTCCTAGGGGGGCATCAATGGTGCCCGAGTCGGCCTTGGGCGAGCCATAGACGACCGCCAAATATTCTCGCCGGGCGGTTTTGGCCTTCATTTGGGCCTGGAGATCGCTGTGGGCTAGGTCGGTTTTGGCGACGACGATCGCCCCGGTTGTATCTTTGTCGAGCCGATGGACAATGCCGGGGCGCTGCACACCGCCGATGCCGAGGAGCTGGTCGCCGCAGTGGGCCAGCACCGCGTTGACCAGGGTGCCGCTCATGTTGCCGGGGGCGGGGTGTACCACCAGCCCGGCGGGCTTGTTGAGAATGATCAGGTGCTTGTCTTCGTAGAGAATGTCGAGGGGAATATCCTCTGGGGTCAGCTCCAGGGGACGGGGCTCAGGAATTGTCAGGTGGATGCGATCGCCCACCTGCACCGCTGCTTTTTTATTGGTGCAGAGCTGCCCGTTGAGCTGCACATACTCCCAGTCGATCAGCTTTTGGACGCGGTTGCGAGAGAGCTCCTTAACGTTGGCGGTGAGCCAGCGATCAATCCGCTCGGGGCCTGGGAGATCAACGGTGAGTTCGAGGGTTTGGTCGGCGATGGCTTAAAGACTGAGCGCGGTAAGTTTTCTATAATCAATCATAAGCCGCCCTGTCCTGCGATACTTCCCTGCGATATTTTCCTGCGATACTTTCCTGCGATACTTTGCCGCCGATGAATTCTAGCTCTACCCCTCAGGCTCTGGCCCCCAACCAGCTGCGCCGCATTCACCACCTGGCGCTGAATGTGAAGGATATGGATGCTTCACGCCGGTTTTACGGCGGACTGCTGGGGGTCCGAGAGCTGAC
>DAIPYU010000016.1:38172-48203 GCA_036782635.1 Nodosilinea sp. CTOTU7353 | reverse complement strand
GGTATCCAAACTCGGTTTCTGGGGCAAAAGGCTGGTTATGTCATTAGAGCAGCGATGAATAAACCGGGTTTTTAGCCAGACTGTACTGATGCTCTAGGGCGTGTCTGGGCAGCTTGTGGCAGCGGTGACCCAGCGGATTAGGCCATCGCTGGGGCTAATTTCGCAAAGATAGCAGCGGGTTTGGCCTTGGCCCGGCGCCGGGTGCCCCCTGGAGGTGGGCTGTGCTGAGCTATTGAAATTAGAAGTCATCAGAAGGAGCATCACTGCAAAATTTGCGGCGATCAACGGCTCCCCATGGGCATAAAACCTCCGGCAAGCCATCACCCGCCGAACCGAGAGAGATAGCGCCTAAGCAAAATTCTAAGCTCGAAGAAGCTTGAAATTCGGCTCTATTGACCGAAGCACTGAGGATGCAAAGGCAATACCCGTGCTGCCACAATAGCGCCATTGGGGAGCACGCAACAAAATTTAATCTTTTTCTATTGAGAATGATTCCGATCTGTGGTCAAATCACCTTATTGAGTTTGTTTCTCAATAGCTGCTGTGTTGATACTGACCTTAGTAAGGATTCATTGACCATGCAAACCTACGGCAATCCCGAAGTGAGTTATGACTGGTGGGCCGGTAATGCCCGCTTTGCCAGCCTGTCGGGATTTTTTATCTCGGCCCACGTCGGCCAGGCGGCGTTGATTGCGCTTTGGGCCGGGGCTTTTACCCTGTTTGAACTGTCCTGGTTTGACCCGACGATTCCCATGGGCGAACAGGGACTAATTTTGCTGCCCCACCTGGCTACCCTGAGTCTGGGGGTGGGCGACGGCGGCCAGGTGGTGGATACCTACCCATTTTTCGTGGTGGGGGCGGTGCATCTAATATCCTCGGCGGTGCTGGGGGCTGGGGCGCTGTTTCACACCTTCAAGGCCCCGGCTGACTTAAAAGAGGCCACTGGCCAGGCCCGCAAGTTTCACTTTGAGTGGGATGACCCGGCCCAGCTGGGGATGATTTTGGGCCACCACCTGCTGTTTTTGGGGGCTGGAGCGCTGCTGCTGGTGGCCAAAGCCACCACCTGGGGTGGTCTGTACGACGCCACCACCCAGACTGTGCGCCTAGTGCAGCCCACCCTCGACCCGCTGGTGATCTACGGCTACCAGACCCACTTTGCCAGCGTCAACAACCTGGCAGATCTCGTAGGTGGCCATGTCTTTGTCGGCGTGCTGCTGATTGCCGGGGGCGTCTGGCACATTCTGGTGCCGCCGCTAAAGTGGGCCAAGAACGTGCTGCTGTTTTCGGGCGAGGCGATTTTGTCCTATTCCCTAGGAGGCATTGCCCTGGCTGGATTTGTGGCGGCCTACTTCTGCGCCGTCAACACCCTGGCCTACCCGGTAGAGTTCTACGGGCCGCCATTGGCAATCAAGCTCGGCATCATGCCCTACTTTGCCGACACCGTGGTGCTGCCGCTCAATGCCCACACATCGCGTTGTTGGTTAGCCAATGCCCACTTTATTCTGGCGTTCCTCTTCTTGCAGGGCCATCTGTGGCATGCCCTGCGCGCTATTGGGTTTGACTTTCGCCGGGTCGAAAAGGCCCTGAGCGTCGTCGAGTCCTAGCGCTGGGTTAACTTCTCCTCTCTTGGGGGGCACATAGGGCTCCAACATCCTGCCCCCCTTTTCTAATTGATCCATCGGGTCTGCTCAAATGATCTGCCTTTGCTGCTCAGACCAGCTGCTTCAGCAGGTGTGTGGCCGACAGCCCCAGTGGTTTTGCCCCACCTGCCGCCAGCCCATGCCAGGCAGTCAATCTGCCGTGATCGCTCTGCATTCACCCGATCTATTGTTTCAACCGATTCAGGATATTGACTGTAATGACTAAGATTGGTCTCTTTTTTGGCACCCAGACCGGCAATACCGAAACCCTCGCAGAGGCCATTCAGGCTGAGTTTGGTGGCGATGACGTGGTCACCCTGCACGATATTGCCGACGCCAGCCCCGACGACTTTGCCGAGTACCCCTGCTTGATCATCGGCTGCCCGACCTGGAACATTGGCGAGTTGCAATCGGACTGGGAAGGTTTTTTTGACGAGCTAGACGAGATTGACTTTAGCGGTAAACAGGTGGCCTACTTTGGCGCGGGCGACCAGGTGGGCTACGCCGACAACTTTCAAGACGCCATGGGCATTTTGGCCGCGAAGATCACCAGCCTGGGGGGCACCATCGTGGGCCAGTGGTCTACCGATGGCTACGAGTTTGATGACTCTAAGGCGGTGCAAAACGGCAAGTTCGTCGGCCTGGCCCTCGACGAAGACAACCAGCCGGAGCTGACGGGCGATCGCATCAAAACCTGGGTCGCCCAGCTAAAACCCACCTTCGGCATCTAGGTGGCGGTGCATTGTGGCCCCCCATCTCCCCATCCCATCCACCCATCCACCCCTTTACCCCATGCCCCACCCCACCTGCCCCGACGCCCTGTGGCTCAACGTCAGCCCCAGCTTTGAGCGGTTTGACCAAAAACTGCTAGGCTGCCTGGCTCGCCACCTCGAAGTCTCCCAATGGGCCTACCGCCAGACCCCCGACGAACCCAGCTCTTTAGATATTGCCGTCACCCTGCTGCACGATTATCTCAAGGGCCATAACCGGCCCGTACATTTGCTGGGCCACGGCACGGGCGGGCTGGTGGGGCTGCTCTACGCCCGCCAAAACCCCCACCGGGTCAAGTCGCTGACGCTGCTCTCGGTGGGGGTTAACCCCATGGTCGACTGGCAGGCCCACTACTACGCCCAGCTCGAACGGCTGCCCTGTTCCCGCCAGATGGTGCTCACCCAGATGGTCTATAGCCTGTTTGGCCACCAGGCCCGCCCCTTGCTGCCCGGCTGGGTCAACCTGCTGGAGCAAGATCTGCTCCATTCTGCATCGCCCCACTCGCTGCTGAAGCGGGTCAGCCTCTGCCCCGGCAGCGTGGCGGTACCGCTGCTGGTGTGCGGTGGTGAAGACGACGCTGTGGTAGATCCCAATCAGATTCGCGGGTGGCAGCCCTGGTTGCAGGGGGGTGATCGCACCGCCCTATTCCCCGGCCGCCACTTCTTTCACGCCACCTCTCCCCAGCGGGTGGCCGATCAAATCTTGAGCTTTTGGGGCACCACAGAACGGTTGCTGGTGACCTCCCAGAGTCTCAAAACCGTTCTCTAGAGCCGTTAATTTTGCCGGAGGTTGCTATGCCCTCAGCCGAAATTTTGCTTGCAGTGGTAGTGCCCCTGGCGATTTGGGTACTGGTGTTGCTCTTTGTGCTGGCGATTTTGTTCGCGATTCAAGACGGTACGCGCCGGCTGCGGCGACTGCACCGGGTGCCCTGCTTTGGCTGCCGCTACTACACCGGCAGCTCCTACCTCAAATGCCCCGTTCGCCCCAGAGATGCGGCCTCAGAGGCAGCCATCGACTGCCCCGACTACGAAACCGCCGCCGCCCGCCCCACCCCGCCACCCCCCAAACCCCGCCTCAAAAAAATCCCCTAACCTCCGCTAGGGCAGACACTTAGGTCTGCCTCTACCCATCCACTCACCCACCCTCTAACTCCCGCTAAGGCAGACACTTAGGTCTGCCCCTACCCATCCACTCACCCACCTACCCCCATGCCCCGACCCCAACTCTCCATCCTTCAAACCTTCAACCCCAAAGCCTCACTGCCGCCCCTGGGCGATCGCGTCTGGCTGATCGAGCGCGGCATCGTGCGCACCCTCACCTGGAATGCCGACGGCCATGTCACCACCCTCGGACTCTGGGGCCAAGGGGAAATTGTCGGCCTGCCGCTCACCTGCCTGCATCCTTACCAGATGGAATGTCTCACCCCGGTGACGGCTACAGAGCTAGCGCTAGGGTCGCAAAGCAGCGAGCAGCGACTGCTGCTGAACCATCTGTGGCACAGCCAGGAGCTGTTTAGTCTGGTACAAATTCCCTGTCTGTCTGACCGGCTGTTGCAGTTGCTGCACTGGTTGGCCCATCGCTTTGGCCACCAGACCCCGGAGGGTCTGCTGCTGCCGCCGCTGCTGACCCACAAGCAGCTGTCTGAAATCTTGGGCAGCAGTCGAGTCACGGTGACGCGATTGCTGAATCTGCTAGAACGGCAGGGGCAGGTGGTGCGCTTTAGGAAGCGATCAGGCGAGACCCCCCAGGGGATCGCTGGGATGCCAGGGTTGAGCCGGGCGATTTTACTGCCCCAGCGCCAGCGGCTATCCCAGGGCTAAGTATTTCTGCTACCCAGGTTGAGTCTGCGATCGCCCACACCATGCTCGATGACCTGATCGCCAGGGGCTTCTTGCGGGCTGCTGTCGCCGCTGATAGGGCAGTATAAGCCCCACCTGGTTGAGCATCAGCCTCGTACGGGGCCCGATCAGGTGTGGAATGCCCTAGATGAGACCGTGAACTAGCCCGTGGTCTGTCCAATGGGGCGGGGCTCGCGGCTGGCCAGGGCTAAACTGACCGCTGACTAGTGATCGCGGCTGAGGGAGGGTGGCCGTTGCTCTTCCGTGGGGCTAGCCTCAAAGACCTCAGGCGCACCGCCGTTGAGAACGGTGATCACCTGGGGTGGGGTGGCGTCGGCGGGGTAAACCAGGTCAATTTCGAGATCTTGGCGGGCCTCAGCCGGGATATTGAGCCTCAGCAATGGCTCACTCTCCTGACCACGGCGTTGCACCAGATGGACGTAGTGGGTGCGCTCTATACCCATCTGATTTTTAAATTTGAGTCGCACAGTGCCCCGAAAGAAAATCCGATCTTCTGGCGGACGCCGAAACCTCAGCCCCTGGCCCAGCTCTTCGTCGCGCATGGGGGTCTGAAACTTGAGGGTGATGGTTTGCTTAGAGCCTCGGTTGTTGTAGAGAGGCAGTTTGAGGTTGTAACGCACGCCATAGTTACCGTGGGCGCGGTAGGCGGTGTCGGGGTAGCGGGCCACCATGGGGGCGCTCTGAATCTGTCCGGTGCCAAAGGTGTTGCGATCCACCGAGCTCACCACGTAGGAAAAGGCATTGCCCGGTGCTGGAATGGTCAGCACGTCGGTATCGGGAGAATCGGTGAGGTTGGCATTCCAGCTAGAGCCTTTGGCCACCCCGGCCACTCGACCGTAGTAAAACCGACCAAAGCGGTAGGTCTCAGGGTCAGAGGGGGGAATATCGCGGGGGCCAGCCAGATTTCCCTGTTTGAGCACCTGGAGCCAGTCTTGCAGGGCGGGAACTCGCTCGTAGCCGTTGGGTAGCGTATCGGCATAACGGGCTAGGCTGGCCACGTGCACGGGGCCACTGCTGGAGAGATACATCATCGCCGTGCGGCCATTGCTGGGCAGAGGGCGCGGGGCGATCAGTCGCGGGGGAGCCGCCCTATTTTCGCCGGTTTCTACGTTGATCTGGGCCTCGGCGGCGGTCAGGGTAACGGGGCGCACCGGCGGTTTGGGTATCGTGCTGCCCTCGGGATGGCTGCCGTTGACGGGCACCGTCAACGACCGCAGGGGAATGGGGGTATTCATCAACAGCTGCACGTGGCCGGGCGGTACCGTGATGCGATCGGGCCAGTGAGACTGATTGGCCCCCCGCAGAATGTCGGTCGCGGTGCGGCTGCCGGGGCCAGCATAAACGCTGCCGTTGGTGCTCAGTCGAGCATCGGGCAGGTTGATGAAAGGAGCCTCTTGGCTGAGGTAGCTGACCCCCTGGTGAATGGTGATATCAATGGGCTCGCTGCCGGGGTTGTAGACCACAACGCCCATGAAGAGGGTGCGACGGTCATCGGGGTTGACGCCGCGAGCAATGTGGTGGGCAAAGATGTCGAAACGGCCGTTGAAGGCGTAGTCGAGGTGGGCCTCGGGAGAGGCCATGCCGTCCTTGGGAAAGGTGGACAGCAGAATACCGTTTTGCTGCACTACCTCGGGGCTGTTGCTGTTGAAGACAGGCACCTCGTCGAGACCGCCGGGAAGAGGGCGCACCTCTTGGTACCGGATCACCTCTGCATAGGTGCCGTCGCGGGGAATGACTACTGTCTTGGCTTCGGTGGTGGGAATCGCTTCACCCTGGGGCAGTTGAACAAACAGCGGAGACAGGGTAATAGCAGCTAGCGCACTCAGCATGGATAACCCGTGGAACAATCAAAAAACTCGTGAATTCAGTGTGCCCGGATGGCACCGGTCTGAAGCAGTAGATGAGGCCCTCCAGAGCGGCTAGGCAAACGTTGGGTATAAACCGCTTGACTCACAAAACCAGGGCTCTGGGATACAGGATGGAGTCTAGGCGGCCAAACACCGATGTTGGCAGGGCGACCTTAGCAGTCACCAGGAGCAATATTAGACGATTCCCTATCGACCCCGTCAACCATAACATCTCAGGGGAGGGGGTATTTCGCCACCGTTCTGCGAAAAACATCGAATCTTTATGGATTTGAGATTTGCCACTCTGTGAGATTACTGGGAGACTACTGGCCCCGGAGGGGGGCATCGAGCACCTTGGCTAGGCGATCGCCCACATCGTCGAGATAGGCCAGGGTGGCGGTGTCTAGCCGTCGCCCCTGGCGGTTCAGGTGGCGGACGATCGCCCCCTGGATCTGCCGCAGCTGGTAGCGGGCCAGCACCCGCGCCTCTTCTGGCGCGCCAAAGGTAAATTCTTGGGCCACAAAGCCCAGCAGGTCACTCACCCCTTCCCCAGAGCCGTGGTTGCGCAGCACCAGACTGGTCAAGGTGTTGAGATGGTGCCGCTGTAGCCCTTGGCGCAGGCTAGAGATCGGCGTAACTTCGGCGGGTGGGGTCAACACCTCAGTCCAGATCGCCTGGCCTACGGTGTCAAATAGCTCGGCCAGAGTAAAGCGGTCTGCCGCCCCCCGCTGGTTAAACTCGCTGTCGCGCAGCCGCAGCAGGCGATAGCCGTCCAGTAGGTTGGTCAGGGTAAAGGCCTGGGTCAAGAGAATGCGGTTGTAAATCGGGTAGTCGATGCGATCGGTAAAGGGGTTTTGGCCCCAGTGCAGCCAGCGATTGGGGGCCAGGCGGTTGACGAGCTCGGGCGACAGGTCTAGAGCGTCGGGGGCAAACACCTGCTGGTTGAGCACCGCCAGGGCGCGCCGCTGATCGGCTGTAGATACTGGCTCAAAGGCGGGTTGACCGCGCGAGCTCCAGGGGTCGGTGCGGGTAAAGTGCTGCCCACCGATGTAGTTGGCAATGAGGTCGGCCTGGGTGTCGTAGTAGAAAAAGACCAGGTTTACCCGCTGGCGCAGCTGATCGTAGCCCTCACCAGGGTTGATCGAGAACCAGTCGAGGCGATCCCAGATAGCTTTGGCGATCGCCATCTGGCCCTCGGCGTAGCCCAGGGGGTCGGCGCTCATGTCCCAGGCGCTGGCTCTGGGGTCGAGCATGGTGTAGGCATCTTCATCGGGGGCATAGGCCAGCTCCGGCGGGCCAGAGCGGTTGGCGATCGCCTGCACCTCCCGCTGGGCGGTGGCGCGACTGGTGACGGGGCGATAGCCATACTCAATCGCCCAGCGATCATAAGGGCCAACCTGGGTGGGGAAGTAGTCGCCCTGGGGCTGGTCGGGGAGAGCCAGGTGAGGCGGCAGGTAGTCCATCACCGAGCTGGCCATGCCCTGGGCCTGAATCATGGCGGGGTCATTGAGCTCGGCGGGCGATCGCAGGGTGCTGCCCAAAAAGTTGTGCCGCAGCCCCAGCACGTGGCCGACCTCGTGGGCGGTCAGCACCCGCAGAAACTGCTGAATGTAGGCGGCTTTGGCCTCGCGGGTGGTGAAGGGCGGAGCCAGGGTGGTGATGGCCAGGGTGCCAAAGGCATTGGCCTGGGTGCCCCGCATTGCCCCACAATAGTCGACGGCATCGAGCCGCTGCAGGGCAGAGGCCGATCTGGAGGGCGCAGCTCTGGCGTTAAGGCGGGCCAGCAGGCGATCGCCCAGGGGGTGCCCGCAGGGGGCTAGCTGCTTGGCCCCGGCCATCCCCGCCGTCATGCCCCTATCGACCAGGGTGTCGTACTCCAGGCTGAGGCTGCTGACAATGCTGGCGTCAAGGATCACATCGGCATCGAGGATCTCCCCGGTCAGCGGGTTGACCCGCGACGGCCCCAGGCCGCTGGCCCAGGGGTAGAGCGAATCTGACCAGCGAATCACGTTGTAGCGCACGTCGGCGGGGTCCCAGTCGGCGTTGTCGGGCATTTGACGCACTTCAATCGCCTGGGTAAACCCGGCCTGCTCAAAGGCGGTATTCCACCAGTTAACCCCGTCGCGAACGGCGGCGCGATACTCCTGGGGAATGGTGTTTTCAAGCCAAAACACCAGGGGGGCTTTAGGCGGCGAGAGCGCGGCGGTGGGGTCTTGTTTTTCGAGCTGCCAGCGGTGAATGTAGCGCACGAAGGGGTCTGAGGTGCCCGGCCGACCGGGGTTACGGTAGGCGGTGATAAAGTAGCCCACCCGCTCGTCGGCCTGCCGGGGCAAAAATGTGGGGTGGTTGGGCATGGCCGACAGGCTGTAGCGCACCCGCAGGTTAAACCCCCGGCCGTCGGGAATGCTGCTCAACCCAAAGGAAAAGGGCGACGCCCCCCCGCCCCCGCCACCGCCAGAGAACCCCAGCACCGTCTCAAGCTCAACATTCTCAGGAAAAGCCTGCACTGACCCCAGGTACGACGCCTCGCTGTTGACGCTGTAGCTGCCCAGCACCCAGGGAAACTGCCCCGAGAGGTTAGCCGGGTCGCGGGCGATTAAAAAATCCTTGAGATCGAGCAGCAGCTCGCCGGTTTCGCCGTGGATCGCCTGGATCGGCAGGGTGGTCAGCACCGAGTCGCCGAAGGACGATCGCAGCAGCTGCTGGGATTGGGGCTGGGGGTTGCGAAAGTAAACGTTAGGCACCGCCACCTGAATGCGGTGGTCGGGAATTTGGCGAAACTGAATCATCAGATCGTTGACGGGCCAGCCGCGAAACAGCCCCATTTCCCCCAGCCCCGACTCTAGGCTGGCCATAAACAGCAGGTTTTGGTTGAGCTGGCTGGGCTTTAGTCCAATCAGCGCTCGGTTGCGCTGGAGGTCGTGGTAAATAGTAAATAGGCCTTTAGAAACCTTAAGCCCCTTGACCACCTCTTCAAAGGGCTTGAGGCTGGTGGGTTCTGGGGGGGTGGCAGCGTCAGCCTCCCCGGCCTCGGGGTCGCCATCGCTGGCAGGATCCTCACCCACCTGGGCGTAGACTGCCGGAGAAGAGGCCGGAGCGGGGGAAGGCCAATCCACGGCAATTACCCGGCCCCTAGGGCCTAGACCCAAGGATAGGACGATCGCCAGTCCGCAGAGAAATACCAGTCCTAACCGCAAGCTCTGCTTCACTAGGCGCACTCCTTCACCCCTAGGCCAGAGGTTTTTTATGTTGTCATATGATAAACCTCATTCCCCTGTTTTCTGACGCCATGGTGGAGACCGCCCCCAATCTAATTTCACCGCCGCTGCCGACGGTCTGGCCCCGGTTTGAACAGCCCCTGCGTTTGGGGGTCATGGCATCGGGCAACGGCAGCAATCTGGAGGCGATCGCCCAGTCGATTCACCGGGGCGACCTGCACGCCCAGATTCAAGTGGTGATCTACAACAACCCTGGCGCTAAGGTGGCGGCCCGCGCGGCACGGCTGGGCCTGCCAGCGGTGCTGCTCAACCATCGAGAGTACCCTAGCCGCGAAGCCCTCGATGAAGATATTGTCACAGCCCTAAAAGCTCACGGCGTCGATTGGGTGGTCATGGCGGGCTGGATGCGCTGCGTCACCGCGCGACTGATCGAGGCCTTTCGGGGGCGGGTGCTAAATATTCACCCCAGCCTGCTGCCCAGCTTTCCGGGCCTCAAGGCGGTAGACCAGGCCTTGGCGGCGGGGGTCATGGTGGCGGGCTGCACGGTACACCACGTGGAGCTAGCGGTAGACAGCGGGCCGGTGGTAATGCAGGCGGTGGTGCCGGTGGAGTCCGATGATATCGCCGCGACCCTTCAGGCTCGTATTCAGGTGCAAGAACACCGAATTTATCCCGCGGCGATCGCCCTGGCGGCAG
>DAIPYU010000016.1:0-38072 GCA_036782635.1 Nodosilinea sp. CTOTU7353 | reverse complement strand
TCAGCAGTTGATTGGCCGGAAACCTGGGGTCGAGCTGTAGCACCACGTGGCGCTGGTCAATGGTCAGCCAGCCCTCGGCTTTGAAATCTTTTAGCAGGCGGGTGACGGTGACGCGGGTGGTGCCGATGGCGGTGGACAGCTGGTGGTGGGTCAGCCGCATGGGAATGCGAATGCCGCTGGGCTCCACATGGCCAAAGTCTTTGGCCAGCATGAGCAAAAACTGCTTCAGGCGATCGGCCACCAGGCGCTTGCCCGACAGGGCCAACCAGGCCTCGGCCTGCTGCATGCGCAGGGTGACATTGCGAAACATGCCCGCCATCAGCACCGATGACCCCTCAATCTCGGCCATGGGCAGGGTCAGCATATCCACATCGGTGAGGGCGGTGGCCCAGTAGGGCTCAACAGTGGTCAGTGGCAGCCCCAGGGGCATTGACGGGCCGGCCAGCCCCAGCAGGGTCTCGCTGCCGTCTGGCTGAATGGTGAACAGCTGCACAATTCCCCGGCAGACCACCAGCACCTCCTCGCTCCGGAGGGGAATCGGTCGCCCGGCTCCGTAGGGCACCAGGGCGCGCTCGCGATACAACTGCTCTAAAAGCTGAATAAAGGTCTGGTGGCTGTGGGTAGCCAGGGCTGTATCGCGGGCAGCAGACGTTGCGGTTGCGGACACGGGGGTACCTAGAATTCGCCCGGGTAGAGGCTAGCCACGGGGGACTGCGTGACACCAGCACTCGGCCAAAGCCCCATCCCCAAGTAGTCCCAAGACTATGGATCCTAGGATTCCGCTAGCTGCTTACCCACGTCCCATCTTCAACGGCTTAAATTAAGAAACTCCCCAGGCTAGGTTAAATTCAGGCAAAAAATTTATTAACGTTTGTGATCTGCCGCACCAAGCACCGGATGTTTGGCTATGGGGAATACTTTTTTCTGAGGCGGGGCAGCGTGGATCTCCACAACTCGCCCGGGCGGCCACCAGCAGACTGGTGTGACCCACCCTAGGGGAAAGGTGGAGTTGTGCAAGTTAAGCGGGTGGGTGATTAGGGGGTTGGTAAGTAGTCGCGCACGTCGGTGACTTGGCCGGCGATCGCCGCCGCCGCCACCATAGCCGGGCTCATCAGCAGGGTGCGGCCCGAGGCCGATCCCTGGCGTCCCTTGAAATTTCTGTTTGAGGATGAGGCGCTGATCTGACGACCCTGGAGCTTGTCGGGGTTCATGGCCAGACACATCGAGCAGCCCGCTTCGCGCCATTCAAAGCCAGCGGCGGTAAATACCTGGTCGAGCCCCTCAGCCTCGGCCTGCTGCTTCACCCGCTCAGAACCGGGCACCACAAAGGCTTTCACTCCCTCGGCCACGGTGTGGCCCTGGGCGATCTTGGCGGCCTCGCGCAGGTCGCTGATGCGCCCGTTGGTGCAGCTGCCGATAAAGCACACGTCCACCGCCGTGCCCTTGAGACTCTGGCCGGGGGTGAGATCCATATAGACAAAGGCGTCTTGGGCCAACACCTGGTCCTCGTCAGGCAGGGTGTCGGGGATGGGCAGGGTTTCGTTGATGCCAATGCCCTGGCCGGGGGTGATGCCCCAGGTCACCGTAGGCGCAATGTCGGCAGCCTCAAACACCACCAAGTCGTCGTACTCGGCATCGGCGTCGCTGCGCAGGGTATTCCACCAGGCGACCGCCTGGTCCCAGGCGGCGCCCTTGGGGGCAAAGTCGCGCCCCTGCAGGTAGTCGTAGGTGATCTGGTCGGGGTTGACGTAGCCGCAGCGGGCACCCCCCTCGATCGCCATATTGCACAGCGTCATGCGCTCTTCCATGGACATGGCCTCGATCACCGTGCCGGCAAACTCGTAGGCGTAGCCCACGCCGCCCTTGACCCCCAGCTTGCGAATGATGTGCAGCACGACATCTTTGGCGTAGACGCCGGGTTGCAGCTTGCCGTTGACCTCAATGCGGCGCACCTTGAGCTTGCCCAGGGCCAGGGTTTGGGAGGCCAGCACGTCGCGCACCTGGCTGGTGCCAATGCCGAAGGCGATCGCCCCAAAGGCCCCGTGGGTAGAGGTGTGGCTGTCGCCGCAGGCGATCGTCATGCCCGGCTGGGTCAGCCCCTGCTCCGGCGCAATCACGTGGACAATGCCCTGGCTGCCTGAGCCAATGTTGTAGAAGCGAATGCCGTAGTCTTTGCAGTTTTTCTCCAGGGCTTGCATCATTGCCTCGGCCAGGGGGTCGGCAAAGGGGCGGGCCTGGCTCTCGGTGGGCACGATGTGGTCAACGGTGGCCACGGTGCGCTCGGGATACATCACCGTCAGCTGGCGCTCACGTACCATGGCAAAGGCCTGGGGGCTGGTGACTTCGTGCACCAGGTGTAGCCCAATAAACAGCTGGGTCTGCCCCGAAAGCAGCATGCCCACGGTGTGTGAATCCCAAACTTTGTCGAACAGCGTACCCTTACTCATGACAGACCTGTGGGCGATAACAGTAAAACAACAGCAGAGATGCCAGCCTTGGCGAAGGCGTTGCCAGTGTTCCATCTTAGCCCAAAGCCTCTGCCCCATCGCCCAGAGGCATACCTTTCCAGACTGAGGTGAAACTGTATCCAGCGACCCATGCCACTCCTTTATCGATTCTTTACGATTTGCTGGTAGACTCCGCTTTGGTATGGCTGCAGCCCTGTTAAAGCATGGAAAGCTTTAACCAGAGTCGGTCTGCACAACAAAAAACTGGTTCGATTAAACAGGAGATACGCTATGGGTTTTCTAGGCAAGCTGTTTGGCAAAAAAGAAGAAGAAAAAGCTAAGGCCGCCCCCAAAATCAACGTTAAGCAGGCGGCTACTACCGCCAAAATTGACGCTGCCAAAGTGGGGATTGATGGCCAGTTCGATGAGAGTGGTTTGGCTAAGCGCGTCGCTCTAGCCTTTGACCAAGCCGGCATTTCTGACAGTGTTGGTCTGTGGGTAGCCCAAACGGGTTCTACTGTAGTGCTGAAGTACAACCCCGACGCCGCTGGCGTTTTAGAGCAGGCCAAGAAAGTTGCCATGGGTGTCGATGGTGCGACCAACGTCACTGCCCAGCCCAACGCCTAGGCAGAGTTGCCATAGATAAGCGGCACTGATAAACGGTACTGGCACAGGCCTCTACGAATCGCTGAAAGCCTAGATCGCAGGGTGGGCACTGCTCACCAGCCTTCTATACAGTGCCCTTTGGCTACAGATAACAAAGAAGCCGCCGGAACCTGGTTCCAGCGGCTTTTTTGTTAGCCTTATCCTGCTGCCACAGCATCCATCGGGTCTAGATGAAGGCGGGAAAGTTTGTCAATCAATAGCTGGGCGCTGGTCTGGGGCGACAGGCCAGCAATATCCACCCGGGGAATGGCCTTGCCGCGCCGCTCTAGGTCGTAGCGATAGGTGCGATCGTAGTAGTCGAGAATGATGGCGCAGGCGGCGCGCAGGTCACCGGACTGGATGTGGGCAATGGCGCTTTGGGTGCGATCGCCCCCCAGCCGCTTGCGAATTCGCTCCGTTGCCTCCACCAGCCCTTCTGTCGAGGCCTCGCCGTAGATCTCCACCAGCAGGTCCAGGCGCTCGTCGAGCGATCGCACCACCTCCACCGCCGGAGCCACCTCCATCTGGGCAAATAGCTCACTGGGAATACGGCAGGTGCCCACTCGGCGGCTCTCGGCCTCTAGCCAGATGGGGCGCTCCGTTGGAAACGCCGCCCAATGCTGCGCCAGCAGATTCTCGTATTGCTCGGTGGAGGGCTGGGGCGGCAGCAGCAGTGCCCCAAAGCTGCTGCCCCGGTGGTTGGCCAGCCCCTCCAAGTCCAGCACCGGCTCTCCCAGGGCCGCCAGGGCATGGAGAATCTGCGTCTTACCGCTGCCGGTCATGCCGCCGAGAATTACCATCGGCTTGGGGGTAGCCAGGGTCTCGCGCACCCAGCGGCGATAGGTTTTGTAGCCCCCCGCCAGGGTGTAGACGGTGAACCCAGCTAGCTCCAAAATCCAGCCCATGCCGCCGCTGCGCATGCCGCCCCGCCAGCAGTGCACCCGCAGCTGGCGGTCGGGGGCCAAGTCCTTGGCGGCGCGAATGAACTCGCCACACTTGGGGCCAGCGAGGTCAAAGCCCAGCTCCACCGCCGCCTCATGGCCCACCTGCTTATAGCAGGTGCCCACCTGGGCGCGTTCGTCGTCGGTGAAGAGGGGAAAGCTCACCGCACCGGGGATGTACCCGTGTTCGTATTCCCCCGGACTGCGCACATCGAGAATAGGGCCAGAGCCTTGCAGAAAAGTATCGATATCCAAAGGCTTTGGCATGGTTTAAGCCGGTAGACCCTTAAAACAAAAGCGATAGATAAACTAAATCCAGGTTCAGACATGGGGTTCGGGCCAGGAAAAAACGACCGCTCCCGAGGTTGACTTGGTGTAGCTGGGGCATTTTAAGCCACTGCTATGGACCGAGCCGGTTTTACCAACTTACCGTAACGCTCGCAAAAGAATCGCACGCACTCGGGTGCCAGGTCGATCGCCGCTCCGTCGTAGGCCCCATTGTCAGGATTGGGCCAAACCAGGGCATAGTCTCCTTATCGGCTTAACTTTGCGTATTCATTCGGAGTAGGCACTACGATATATCCCTCGCTAACATCGCCCAGCACCCAGTTTCGCTCCATGCCCCAAACCCACCAGTGGGCCGCTGCGTAGGCGCAGGTGAGGCTGTCGAGTTGGTCTTCCACTGCTTTCATCGCGGCTCCGGTCAGGGGAATTTCCGGCAGGTCAGATTCCTCCAAATTCAACGCAGGCTCCAGCGTGGGCAGCACCGAAAGCTGGAACTGACGTAGTTTTTCTAGCTCCGGGCGGCGCTGGGCCAGGGTGCCCTTTTTGTACTTAAGAATCTTGCTGAGGCCAAATAAATGCACCGTCACCGGGTGGGGGAAGACCTCTAGCTGAAAGCGACCCTGGGGCCGGGGTGGGCTGTGGGGCCGGTGCTGAAAGCCCAGGGCTTCGAGCGCTAGGCCAAAGGCGATCAGCTTTTTGGCAAAGGGGCGGCCCCGGTTGGCGGGGTAACAGCCCGCGTCGTAGCGGCCAAAGTGCTTGTGGGCCAAGCGATCAGGCAACCGCATGCCCGTCTCGTTGGGAATCAGGGTCGGGGCATCCACAGCGACTACAGCACTGCTGGCCCCCTCGGTCCAGTGGGCAATCCAGGCGAGGATGTCGGCGGTGGACTGGAGGCGATCAAGCGTCTCCAGTCGGAGAATGTCTTCTTCCATATGCAGACAGCACAGACCGGTGGGGCCGCTCTGCCAGCCCAGATCAACGCCGAGAAAGCGGTGGTAGGGGGTGCTCATTCTTCCAGCTCTACGTACTCTCGCTGGTTGCCCCGGCGGTACAGGCGAGTGTTAACCCTCGGGTAGTCGCAGATATCAAACTCCAGCCGCATGCCGCCGACCAGGTAGACTAGATCGTCCTCAAAGGGGTTGCTCAAGCTGTGGGCTAACCCCCCGGTGACAAAGCCCATAAAGTCACCAGGACCAACTTCGACGGTGTCGTCCCCGATCTCGGCCACTCCTCGCCCGGAAAGAATGTAGATAAACTCTTCTTCAGCCTGGTGGACGTGGTACTGGGTTGAGTCGTGGCCCGGCTCTACCCGCACCAGGTGAATGCCAAGGTACTCGAAGGCGATCGCATCCCCCAGCGCCTTGCCGTGGCGGATTGCCTTAGGATTGAGGGGATGGACGAAGGTGGACTCGGGCAGGGCCGCAATGTCTGCGGCGGTCAGTAGCGGGTGAGGACGAGGCATAGAGGGTTCTGGTAGTAGCGTGGATGGGGTGGTGGGCATTGCCCACCCTACGAACAGATGGGGTTATGGGCAGTGCCCGCCCGGCAGCAAGCAGGTTTCTTAGATTAGGGGTTAGGGGAAAGCACACCGATGAAGTCTACACTGGCACAACTCACCGCTCGGTTCGATCAGGCACTGGTCGCCGCCTTTGGCCCAGACCTGGCGGGCATTGACCCGATGCTGGTGCCCACCAGCGACCCCAAGTTTGGCGACTACCAGGCGAATCTGGCCATGTCGTTGGCCAAGCCACTGAAGCAAAAGCCCCGCGACATCGCCGCCCAAATCGTTGAAAACCTCGACCTCAGCGACCTCTGTGAACCGGCTGCGATCGCTGGCCCCGGCTTTATCAACCTGCGCTTCAAAACTGAGTATCTAGAAAATCAGCTGCGGGTCATGCAGGCCGACCCGCGTCTGGGGGTGGAGCAGGTGAAGATGTCTCAGAAGGTGATTGTCGATTTCTCTAGCCCCAACATTGCCAAAGAAATGCACGTGGGGCACCTGCGCTCCACCATCATCGGCGACTCCATTGCCCGCGTGCAGGAGTTTATGGGCCACGACGTGCTGCGGCTCAACCACGTGGGCGACTGGGGCACCCAGTTTGGCATGTTGATCACCCACCTCAAAGAAGCCTGCCCCGAGGCCCTAGAGGCCGATTCCACCGTGGATATTGGCGACCTGGTGACCTTCTACAAGCAGGCCAAAAAGCGCTTCGACGACGATGACGACTTTAAGACCCGCTCCCGCGAGGCCGTGGTGGGTCTGCAAGCCGGAGACGAGACCTCTACCAAGGCCTGGAAGGCTCTCTGCGACCAGTCGCGCCAGGAATTCCAAAAGCTCTACGATCGCCTTGACATCACCATCCAAGAGCGGGGCGAGTCGTTCTACAATCCCCTGCTGGCGGACGTGGTGACGGATCTAGAAACCCTGGGGCTGCTGGTGGAAGACCAGGGGGCCAAGGTGGTCTTTGCCGAGGGCTTCACCAACAAAGACGGCGACCCGATGCCGCTGATCATCCAAAAAACCGATGGCGGCTACAACTACGCCACTACAGACCTGGCCGCCATTCGCTACCGCACCCAGCAAGATGGGGCCGAGCGGGTGCTCTACATCGTCGATGCGGGTCAGGGCAGCCACTTCGCCCAGGTGTTTCAAGTCGCCGCCAAAGCGGGGTGGATTCCCAACGGGGTCGAACTCACCCACGTGCCCTTTGGCGTGGTGCAGGGCGAAGACGGCAAAAAGTTCAAAACTCGCTCCGGCGATACGGTGAAGCTGAAGGATCTGCTGGATGAGGCGGTCAGTCGCGCCCGCGCCGACTTCGAAGCCCGTATTCAGACAGAAGATCGGCAGGAAACCGAGGCATTCATCCAAGACGCGGCTGAAGCAGTGGGCATTGGCGCGGTGAAGTACGCCGACCTGAGCCAAAACCGCACCAGCAACTACATCTTCAGCTTTGACAAAATGCTGGCCATGGCGGGCAACACCGCCCCCTACATGCTCTACGCCTACGTGCGGGTGCAGGGCATCGCCCGCAAGGGCGACGTGGATTTAGACAACCTGCCCGCCGAGGCCCGCATTCATCTGGAAGACGACAGCGAATTTGCCCTGGCCCGCTACCTGCTCCAGCTCGACGAGGTGCTGGGAGACGTGGCGCAGGATCTCTACCCCAACCGACTGTGCCAGTACCTGTTTGAGCTGAGCCAAAAATTCAACCAATTCTATGATCGCTGCTCGGTGCTCCAGGCTGCTGAACCCCAGCGCACCTCTCGCCTGCTGCTGTGTGACCTGACGGCTAAAACCCTCAAGCTGGGCCTATCGCTGCTAGGCATTCGGGTGTTAGAGCGCATGTAGATCAGCCACGCCCAGCAGCACCTTGCCCAGGATCAACTACCGCAAATCATACCATGGGGACAAAGCCGCCCCCCAACGCTCTGATTTGACCCGAGAGTTTTTCGAACCTGACGTAAGGCTTTCTGTAGTCCATAGACCTGTCACATTTGCCCGTTACAATATATGCAGAAACGGTTGAGTTAGCTATGGCGACAGTCATTGCGCCTAGGCCGTCTGCCCCTGCCACAGGCGAGAGCTAGGACAGCGTAATGGTGTGTAGCCATCGCTCTAGGGAGATACAAAATGTCCTAGGGGTGCTGGCGATGGCTGTAAATCTCAGCCCAGATTAGAAGCGGAGCTCTGACCTCGAGAAAACTACAGATCTGAGCTGGACTTGGCAGTAAGTGGACACTCATCTTAGGTCGCGACGCCCTTTCTATTGAGATCAAAAACATAGAGACCAAAAACATAGCGAAATCGGGTGCTTAACTTGATGAATATCCGACTAAATTTAATAATTAGCTGCTTTTTGAGTGGCTATATTTTTGGACTTAAGAACACATTAAATACCCTCGCGCTGGGGATTGAAAAAATCAAATTCTCAATATCTGAGGTCTAATTCATCAAAAAGAAGCCTTGATGAGAAGATTGTGCTCTTTGATACTTTATCTTGTTAATGGAGGTATCTTTTCGGGAATGGTAGATAGGCATCTAGCCGTAATTAGATTCACTCTTCAGTCGAAATTATCTCAATGGTTCACACGTTGGCTGGGCATTACAACGTAGGTTTGGGCTGCCTCTCTTTTGGCATTGTGATGCTGGCGTCTTACACTACCCTGAGCCTTGGCCACCGCATCTTGGCCGCTACCGGGTGGCGGCAGTGGCCCTGGGTGCTGGGCGGGGCCATGGCCATGGGGGCTGGTATTTGGGCCACCCACTTTGTTGCTATGCTGGCCCTAGAAATGCCCGTGCCGATCACCGACGCTCCTCTCACTACGGGGTTTTCTCTGGTCTATGCGGCGCTGGCGGCGGCGGTGGCCCTGGGGTTGGTGAGTCGCCCCGGGTTGACCTGGCTGAGCCTTACCGCTGGGGGAGTGGTGATGGGGCTAGTGATCGCCTGGATGAACTACATTGGCATGGCCGCTATGCAAATGCATGCCCACACCAACTATCGATGGTGGATGGTGGCGATCTCGATGGCGATCGCTGTCGGCGGCTCTACCCTGGCCCTAGGCTTAACCCTGTGGTTTCGCCGCCACCCCTCCCAAGATGAAATCTGGCCCGCTAGACTGGCGATTTTGGCCCTGGGTTTGGCTATTGGGGGGCTGCACTATACAGCGATTTCCGGAACCATGTTTGAGCCAGCAGCGTTAGCGTCTAAGACTGACCCCATGACCGTCCTAGACGCCCCTTGGCTAGGGTTAGCCGTGGCCCTGGGAGCCGGCCTGATTTTAATCATTACCCTAGTCATGCTGAGGTTAAACCAGCGATTGACTGAGCAGCGTCTGCAAGAAGAGGCCCGCGCCAAGAGTGAGCAGCAGTTTCGCACCCTAATTCGCGAAATGGGGGTGGGCGTGATCATGCTCAATGCTAAGGCCGAGATTTTGATCAGCAATCAGGCGGCCCGCGAGTTTCTGCATCTCCCTGAGTCAGAGGGTACTCCTCTGGTATTTGGCCAAACGGCCTCTATTTGTCAGGAGAACGGCGCGCCATTTTTACCCGCGTACCTGCCGGTACAGCAGGCTATTGCCCAAAAAGCCCCGGTTGACGATGTGGTTGTTAAGGTTAGCACGGCCCCCTCTGACGCCCCCTCTGACTCAGTGCGCTGGTTGCTGATGAACGTTGATCCCCAGCTCAGCGAAGCTGGAGACGTCGAGCGCGTGGTGTGTACCTGTAGCGATATTACGAGTCAAAAACAGGCAGAAGAAGCCGTACGAGTTGTCGCCAACCGCGAGAAAACGGTAATGCGGATTGTGCAGCGAATGCGTCAGACCTTAGACCTAGAGACTATTTTCGCGGCGACCACTGAGGAGTTGCAGGCGGCAGTGGGCTGCGATCGCGTCTGGATCTACCGCTTCAACCCGGACTGGAGTGGTGTAGTCGTGGCTGAATCGCTTACCGACTCCACCGCCCCATCAACCCTAGCGGCAACCGACACCAGCCCGTCGCTAATAGACCAATCTGACTGCGCCGCCCGCCAGATGCAAAATGGTGCCTTTGATGAGGGTTATGCGCTCCTAGAAGACACCCATCTCAAAGAAACCCAGGCTGAAACCTACCGCCAAGACCGCACCTACCACCGGGTTAACGATATCTATAGCGAAGGGTTTGATGCCTGCTATCTAGGTTTTTTAGAGCAGTGGCAGGTGCGCGCCTACGTGATCGTGCCCATCTTCGCCGGCAGTCAGCTGTGGGGGCTGCTGGGCGTCTACGCCCACCACCAGCCCCGCGCCTGGACCCGCCACGAGGTGAAAATGGTACTCCAGGTCGGGACGCACCTGGGCACCGCCGTGCAGCAGGCCAATCTGCTGCACCAGACCCAGCAGCAGGCTAAAGATCTGGCGGTGGCCAAGCAGGCGGCCGATGCCGCCAGCCAGGCCAAGGGTGAGTTTTTGGCCAGCATGAGCCATGAGCTGCGCACCCCCCTCAACGCCATTTTGGGGTTTAGCCAAATCTTGCACGACGATGCCACCCTCAACGACAACCACCGCGACTTGATCAACATCGTCAATCGCAGCGGCAACCACCTGTTGGGGCTGATCAACAACGTGCTGTCGCTGGCCAAAATCGAGGCCAACAAAATCACCCTCAATGAAACAGACTTTGACCTGCATCAAACGCTCCAGGCCGTCGATGATATGCTCCGGCTCAAAGCTGACTCCAGGGGCATTCGACTAGATGTGATGCCGCCGCCGCCGCTGCCCTGTCGCCTGCGGGCCGACGAGGGTAAGCTACGGCAAATTTTGATCAACCTGATTGGCAATGCTATTAAGTTCACCTCCCAGGGCAGCGTCACGGTCCGCTCTCATCTCCAGAACATAGCCACTGCCCTAGACCGCGACAGTCGCAACAACAGCACCAAGACCCAGTGGCTGGGAATAACAGTGCAAGATACCGGCGTCGGTATTGAAGCAGAGGAGTTGCGGCAGCTGTTTCAGCCCTTTGAGCAGACCCAGTCGGGACGACGGTCGGCGGAGGGTACCGGGCTGGGGCTATCCCTGAGCTATAATTTTGCGCAGCTAATGGGCGGCACCATCACCGTCAGCAGTACCCCTGGGAAGGGGGCAATCTTTACCGTCAGCCTGCCGGTGGGCCAGTCTACAGCCGCTGCCCTAGGGCCCGTCGAGGTAGAGCAAATAATCTTGCGGCTGGCCCCCGACCAGCCCCGGCACCGCATTTTAATCGCTGACGATGGGGCCGACAGCCGTCTACTCATGCGTCACTGGCTAGAAGAGGTTGGTTTTGAGGTGCGCGAAGCCAGCCAAGGGCAGGAGGCCGTGGAGATCTGGACCGCCTGGCAACCTCATCTAATTTGTCTTGACATGCGCATGCCCGTGCTCGATGGCTACGGTGTTGCCCGTCAGGTGCGTCAGCTGCCCGGTGGCGATGCTACCGTAATTGTTGCCGTCACCGCCAGCGTGTTTGAAGAGCAGCGCTCAGACTGCATTGCGGCGGGATGTAATGCAGTGTTGCCCAAGCCCTTAGATCGGGCGATGCTGCTTGAGCATGTGGGCCGCAGTCTGGGTGTCACCTACCAGTACGTCGAGGCCAGTGGAGCTAATGCAGACAATGCCCGGGCTGCCGACTTCTGTCGCGACCAAACCCGTCTGCCCCTCACCCCGGCCGACTTTAGCCATCTGGCGGCTGACTGGCTCACCCAAGTTCACCAAGCGGCCCAGGCTGCCGATGACCGCCAGGTGCGTCAGCTCATTGCCCAACTGCCTGTTGAACAGCGGCATCTGGCCCAGCGTCTAGACTGCCTAGTCAACGACTTTCGCCTTGATGTCATTATCGAACTCACCGCTGTTCCCCCGGCTCCTGTTTCCCTGTAGCAACCGTTCCCGTAGCGCCCTATGATGACCGCCGCACTGCCGAGCCATGGAGATATAGATATTCTGCTGATAGACGACATCCCGGATAACCTGCGGGTGCTGTCTACCATTCTTGAGGCCGAGGGCTATAGCTGTCGCAAGGCGCTTGGCGGTGCCCTAGCCCTCAAGGCCATTGCCTTGGCGTCGCCCGATTTAATTTTGCTCGACATTACCATGCCTACCATGGATGGCTTTGAGGTGTGTAGACAGCTTAAAATCGAGCCGGCTACCCAGGGTATTCCAATTATTTTTCTCACGGCCCGTGATGCTGAAGCCGAAAAAGAGCAGGCTTTTAGGCTGGGGGCAGCCGACTATATTGTTAAACCCTTCATGGCCTACGAGGTCCTGCTGCGGGTAAAGCACCAACTTTCTCTGAGGCGGCAACAGCAGCAGCTAGAGGCCCAAAACCAAAGGCTTCAGGCTGAAATTGAAGAACGGCAAAAAATTGAGGTTGAGCTGCGTCGCCAGCGCCAGCGCTCTGAAGAGCTTTTGACCAATGTGCTGCCGTTTCAGATTGCCCAGCGCCTGAAGGAACGAGAACGGGCGATCGCAGACCAGTTTGACTCAGTCACCATTCTATTTGCCGACATTGTGGGCTTTAGCACCGTGTCCGCTCAGCTCACTCCCTGTGAGCTGGTACAACTGCTCAACCAAATATTTTCGCGGTTTGATGAGCTAGCCGCCCTCTATGGCTTAGAAAAAATCAAGACCATTGGCGATGCCTATATGGTGGCGGCGGGGGTGCCGGTGGCGAGACCTGACCACGCCCGAGCGATCGCTCAAATGGCTCTTGACATGCAGGCCACCATTGTTGAATTTTGGCGACCCGATGGTCAACCCTTTCAGCTGCGCATCGGCATCAACTCCGGCAGCGTGGTGGCGGGGGTGATCGGCATTCGCAAGTTTATCTACGATCTGTGGGGCGACACCGTCAACATTGCCAGCTTCATGGAAACCACCGGCGTGGCTTCTAAAATTCAGGTATCTGAGTCGTCCTATGACCATCTAAAGGAACACTTCACCCTGGAACCCCGGGGGCCGGTGCAGCTGAAGAGTGGTGGACAGGTTAGCACCTACTGGCTGATGCCCCAGAATCAGCCCCTCTATAGCTGTCCTCCGGGCGCTGTCTTGGGCAGTCCAGACCCAGCGTTTTGCTGGGGGTGACAGGTTAGTGGGGTTCAAGGTATGCGGTGTACGGTTCAAGGACTGCCGTGAACCCCCTGCATCTTTAGAGTTAGAGCCTGCACAATTAGGCTGGTCAAGGCCTACTCCTCTACGTTGCAAGGTAGTCAACTGCTCCTGAAACCCAAAACCTGAGACCCCAGCAAGGGCTGGCCTATTTTTGCTGGCCCTAGGCTTCGGCCCCAGCGCCCACCTCTATCGGTTCCGGTGCTGCGATTTCAGTGTTGCCCAGGGCGGCATTTACCAGCCCCAAAAACAGCGGATGGGGAGAGCTGGGCCGCGACTGAAACTCGGGGTGAAACTGGCTGGCGATAAAAAACGGATGACCGGGCAGCTCAATGATTTCCACCAGGCGACCGTCTGGAGATGTGCCGCTAATGCTGTAGCCTGACTCAATAAATAAGTTGCGGTAGGCATTGTTGAATTCGTAGCGGTGGCGATGGCGCTCGTAGATCACCTCTTTGTCGTAGAGTCGTCTGGCCAGGGTGTCGGGGGCCAAGCGACAGGGATAGAGGCCCAAACGCATGGTGCCGCCCAGATCGACCACATCCTGCTGCTCCGGCAGCAGGCTAATCACCGGGTTGGGGGTGTCGGCGGCAAATTCAGAGCTGTCGGCCCCCTCCAGATGGGCTACATTAGTGGCCCATTCCACCACTGAGCACTGCATGCCCAGGCACAGGCCCAAAAAGGGAATCCCTCGTTCCCGAGCGTACCGAATCGCCTGGAGCTTACCGCCAATGCCGCGAGAGCCAAACCCGCCGGGTACCAAAATACCGTTGACGCCACCCAGGTGGGCATCGGGGCCATTGACCTCGATATCTTCGGAGTTGACCCAGCGCACGTTGATGGCAGCCCGATGGGCGATCGCCGCGTGGCGCAGGGCTTCCACCACCGACAGGTAGGCATCGTTGAGGCTGACATACTTGCCTACAATGGCGATGTCCAGCGGGCGGCTTGAACTGTAGAGCCCTTCTACCAAGGCTTCCCACTGGTGCAGGTGGGGCTGCCGCTGATCAAGGGCGAGAATTTTGAGCGCCTGGTGGGCCAGTCCCTCCGTCTCCAACTTCAGCGGCACTTCATAGATGCTGCTGGCATCCTGGCAGGTGATCACCGCTTCGACGGGCACATCGCAGAATTCGGCAATTTTCTCCTTCATGGGCTCAGGCAGGGGGCACTCGCTGCGGCACACCAAAATGTCGGGCTGAATGCCGATGGAGCGCAGTTCCTTCACTGAGTGCTGGGTGGGCTTGGTCTTGAGTTCTCCTGCCGAGGCAATGTAGGGCACCAGGGTGACGTGCATGTAGAGCACATCCTGGCGGCCCACGTCTTTGCGAAACTGACGAATGGCTTCTAGAAAAGGCAGCGACTCAATATCGCCGACGGTGCCGCCGATCTCTGTGAGTACCACATCGGGGTTAGTGTTGCGGGCCACCCGATGGATGCGCTCCTTAATTTCGTTGGTAATGTGGGGAATCACCTGCACGGTGCCCCCCTGGTAGTCGCCTCGGCGCTCTTTATTGATCACCGCCTGGTAGATCGAGCCAGTGGTGACGCTGTTGAGCCGCGACATGGCGGTGTCGGTAAAGCGCTCGTAGTGGCCCAGATCGAGGTCGGTTTCGGCCCCGTCTTCGGTGACAAACACCTCCCCGTGCTGGAAGGGGCTCATGGTGCCGGGGTCTACGTTGATGTAGGGGTCGAGCTTGAGAATAGATACCGAGTAATCGCGCGACTTTAGCAGACGACCCAGGCTAGCCGCCACAATGCCCTTGCCAATGCTCGACACCACCCCGCCGGTTACAAATACAAATTTCGTCATAGCAGCTTAACCCAGACCCCAGGAGCATTAACCCGTTAATTGTGCCACAGGGACGTTTCATCCCAAGGCCGAATCCTATGTCCCCAATTCTCAAAAGGCCAAACCGTAGAGAGGTTAGAGTGCTGCGACTAAATACTTATCCGGAATTTCACTGTGACTGGCCCAACGAGCCGAGTTCGCATCCTAGAAATGGATGCTTTTTTAGTTGGGATACTCTTAGCCCAGCCTAGCCGTAGGCTTAATGCATTCGCCCGTCTGTTTCGGGGATAGTTCGCTTTGGCTGCAGTCTAGAGGCCGGGAGTTTCTTCACTGCTTGACGCTAGCTGCACCCGCCGTTGTACAGAGTCGCCGTGGGAGGGTAGGCCTTCGGCGTCGGTGAGCACGGCGATCGCCCCCGCCACCCCTTGCAGTGCCTCGGTCGAGTACTGAATCAGACTGGAGTGCTTCATGAATGTTTCGGTCGACAGGGGCGAGGCGTAGCGGGCCGCGCCCGAGGTGGGCAGCGTGTGGTTGGGCCCTGCCAGGTAGTCGCCCACCGCCTCAGGGGTCGAGTGCCCCAAAAATATGGCTCCGGCATGGCGAATGTGCTCCAGCAGATCCCAAGGTTCGGCTACCTCGAGCTGGAGGTGCTCAGGGGCAAACCCATTGGATAGATCTGCTGCCGTCTCCAGACTCTCGACCACCACGGCTAGGCCGTAGTTGGCGATCGCCTTTTCCGTCAGTGTTTGGCGCGGGTGAGCGATCAGCTGCCGATCTACCTCCGCCGCCACCCGCTGCGCCAGGGGGGCGCTAGTAGTAATTAAGATCGCAGCGGCCATGGGGTCATGCTCGGCCTGGGCCAGCAGGTCAGCCGCCACGTGGGCCGGGTTGGCAGTGTGATCGGCAATCACCAGCACCTCCGAAGGGCCGGCTAGAGAATCAATACCCACCGTGCCAAACACCAGCTTCTTCGCCAGGGTGACGTAGATATTCCCAGGGCCAGTAATCACATCGACCGAGGGAATTGTCTCTGTGCCGTAGGCCAGCGCCCCAATGGCCTGGGCACCGCCAACCCGATAAATTTCCGTCACCCCCGCCTCCTGGGCCGCCACCAGCACCGCCGGGTTGACCGTACCGGTCTGACTGGGCGGCGTCGCCATCACCACCTGGGGCACCCCCGCCACCCGGGCTGGAATCGCATTCATGATCACGGTGCTGGGGTAAGCGGCCCGCCCCCCAGGTATATAAAGGCCAGCCCGATCAACTGGTGTATAGCGCTTGCCTAGCACAACGCCGTTATCCTCAAACCGCACCCAGCTCTGGGGCAGTCGCTGGCGGTGAAATGCCTCTACGTTTTTACAAGCCAAACGAATCGCATCCAGCAACCCCTTACTGACCTGCTGGTAGGCCGCATCTAGCTCAGCCCCCGACAGCCGCAGCGTGTCTGCACTCAGGGCGGCCCCGTCAAAATCTGCCGTGTACTGGATCACAGCCTGGTCACCCTGACGGCGAACAGCGTGGAGAATCTCCCGCACCGTAGCCTCTTTGTGAACGACCTGGTCGTCGTGGATACGAGCACAGATCCGCTGAAGCTCTGTCTTGACCTCAGTTAGCTGATGAATGATGCGCAGCATTACAGCCCAGGAATTCTAAAAGTTAAACCAAATCCAAGTCCAGAAGCGGAGTTCTGCCTGTGGGAGAACCACAGCTCCCGAGCTAAACCTGGTGTCGACCAGCCTGATGCGGGGCACCAGTTGAGTTCGTCTAGTGAGTTTACCTAGGGCGGTAAGCACTCCGGAAAGGCAGCCACATCGGTGTCATAACATCCTAATCGATCTAAACACTGATTTGGCAGCTAGATCTAATCAAATGGCTCATTTGGTGCTAACATGCTTTATCTAGTCCATTGATACTTGTTAAGCTTAAGCTAGGGCGAACTGTGGCAAACATCAAGTCTGCACTCAAACGAATTGAAATTACCGAGCGCAATCGGCTCGAAAATCGGTCTTACAAGTCAGCGGTTAAGACCTTGACCAAAAACTATCTGTCTGCCGTTGCGGCCTATCAGGCCGCGCCTGGTGACGAGACTAAGAAGCAGGTTGAGGCCACCATGTCCGCTGCCTACAGCAAGATCGATAAGGCGGTAAAGCGCGGTGTTCTCCATCCCAATACCGGCGCTCGTAAGAAGTCTCTCATAGCCCGGACGCTCAAGGCTCAGGAGACCGCAGGGGCTGTATCCTAAGCCTGGTCTATGGGTCGCCAACGCGCTAGGCCGCCCGCCGTTTTTTGTCGCTGCACTTGACTATGCCTCTGGTTGATACCCACGTACATCTCAATTTTGATACGTTTGCCGGGGATCTTGATGAGCTAGCCCGGGCCTGGAGACAGGCCGGGGTTTTGGCTTTAGTTCACTCCTGCGTAGACCCGGCGGAGTTTCAGGGCATGCGAGTGATCGCTGACCACATCCCTGAATTGTACTTGTCTGTCGGCCTCCATCCCTTAGATATGGACAAGTGGACAGATACTACGGCGGCTCAGATCGCTGAGCTGGCGGCCTCTGACCGCCGGGTGGTGGCCATCGGTGAAACAGGCCTTGATTTTTTCAAAGCCAGCGATGAAGCGGTGCAGCGCGAAGCCTTTTGGCAGCAGCTGATCGTTGCCCACAATCAGGGCCTGCCGGTGATTGTGCACTGTCGAGATGCCGCCCAAGCGACCGCTGCGGTGATTCAAGAGTTTCAGCGCACCGTTGGCCCTGTAACCGGCGTTATGCACTGCTGGGCCGGCTCCCCTGATGAAACCCAGGGGTTTTTGGACTTAGGGTTTTACGTTAGCTTTAGCGGCATTGTCACTTTTAAAAATGCCCATCAGGTCAAAGCCTCAGCGCAGCTGGTGCCCGATGATCGTCTGCTGGTTGAAACCGATTGTCCCTTTCTCTCCCCGGAGCCGAAGCGCAAAGAGCGGCGCAACCAGCCGGCCTTTGTGTATCATGTGGCGGCCTATCTGGCCCAGCTCCGCCAGGTCGAGTTTGAGTTTTTAGCTCAGACCACCACTCGTAATGCTGCCACCTTGTTTAACCTACCCGAGTTATCTCCATTGCCCTCTGACTCCCCCTCTAGCGATTCTAATTTGCTGCGCGTACCAACCCCGGCAGGCTGCTAGGGAGTTGGTTTAGCCCTTATTAATGGTGACAGGAAAGGCAATAGGCGCAAGCCTTAGATACCTTTGACCTGTCTCATTATTTTTCTTTGTTCCAGACGCGTTGTTAATTTTGGCCCATCTGCACCCGGCCGACCTGCACTAGGAGACCTATGACTGAAACTACCGTTTATCAAGCTCCCCCCAACTTTGTTCTGCCTGACCTGGTAGAGATTCAGCGGTCTAGCTTTCGCTGGTTCTTGGAAGAAGGGCTGATTGAAGAACTGGAAAGCTTCTCTCCTATCACCGACTACACGGGCAAGCTTGAGCTCCACTTCTTAGGTAGGCAGTACAAGCTCAAAAGTCCGAAGTATGACGTTGACGAGGCCAAGCGGCGGGATGCCACCTACGCCGTGCAGATGTACGTGCCCACCCGCCTGATCAACAAAGAAACTGGCGAAATTAAAGAGCAGGAGGTATTCATTGGCGATCTGCCGCTGATGACCGACCGCGGCACCTTTATTATCAATGGCGCCGAGCGGGTGATCGTCAACCAGATCGTGCGCAGTCCCGGGGTTTACTACAAGTCTGAAACCGACAAAAACGGTCGCCGCACCTACAACGCCAACCTGATTCCCAACCGGGGAGCCTGGCTCAAGTTTGAGACCGACAAAAACGATCTGGTGTGGGTGCGCATCGACAAAACCCGCAAGCTGTCGGCCCAGGTGCTGCTGAAGGCTTTGGGTCTCACCGACAACGAGATCTTCGACTCCCTGCGCAACCCTGAGTATTTCCAAAAAACCATTGAGAAAGAGGGGCAGTTTAGCGAAGAGGAAGCCCTGCTCGAGCTGTACCGCAAGCTGCGTCCCGGTGAGCCGCCAACGGTAGCTGGTGGTGAGCAGCTGCTGCACTCTCGCTTCTCTGACCCCAAGCGCTACGACCTGGGTCGGGTGGGTCGCTACAAGATCAACCGCAAGCTGCGCCTCAACGTGCCCGACGCCACTCGGGTACTGACCCCGACCGACATTTTGTCGGCGATCGACTACCTGATCAACCTTGAATTTGATGTCGGCTCTATCGACGACATTGACCACCTGGGCAACCGCCGGGTGCGCTCCGTGGGTGAGCTGCTGCAAAACCAGGTGCGGGTGGGCCTCAATCGCCTAGAGCGGATCATTCGGGAGCGCATGACCGTCTCCGATTCCGACTCGCTCACCCCCGCCTCTCTGGTCAACCCCAAACCCCTGGTAGCGGCGATCAAAGAGTTCTTTGGCTCCAGCCAGCTCTCTCAGTTTATGGACCAGACCAATCCCCTGGCGGAGCTGACCCACAAGCGCCGCATCAGCGCCCTTGGCCCTGGCGGTCTGACTCGCGAGCGAGCGGGCTTTGCCGTGCGCGACATTCACCCCTCCCACTACGGGCGCATTTGCCCCATTGAGACGCCAGAAGGCCCCAACGCGGGGCTGATTGGTTCCCTGGCCACCCACGCCCGGGTGAACGAGTTTGGCTTCATTGAGACCCCCTTCTTCAAGGCCGAAAATGGTCGCGTCTTTAAGGACGTTGAGCCGATTTACATGACCGCCGACGAAGAAGACGATCTGCGGGTGGCCCCTGGCGACATCGCCACCGATGAGAATGGCTACATCATCGGCGACACCATTCCGGTGCGCTACCGTCAAGACTTCACTACCACCGACTCCACCGAGGTGGACTACGTGGCGGTGTCGCCGGTCCAGATTATCTCCGTGGCCACTTCGCTGATTCCCTTCCTGGAGCACGACGACGCCAACCGCGCCCTGATGGGGTCAAACATGCAGCGCCAGGCGGTGCCCCTGCTACAGCCCGAGCGCCCCCTGGTGGGCACCGGTCTGGAAGCCCAGGCCGCCCGCGATTCCGGCATGGTGATCATTAGCCGCACCGACGGGGAAATTGTCTACCTCGATGCGGATCTGATCAAGGTGCGCGACCCTGAGGGCAATGTCCATGAGTATGAGCTGCAGAAGTATCAGCGCTCCAACCAGGACACCTGCTTAAACCAGCGTCCGATTGTCTTCCCTGGGGAGCAGGTGCAGTCAGGCCAGGTACTGGCCGACGGCTCTGCCACCGAGGGCGGTGAGCTGGCTCTGGGGCAAAACGTGCTGGTGGCCTACATGCCCTGGGAGGGCTACAACTACGAGGACGCCATTCTGCTCAGTGAGCGCTTGGTCTACGACGATGTGTACACCTCCATCCACATTGAAAAATTTGAGATTGAGGCGCGTCAAACCAAGCTCGGCCCTGAGGAAATCACCCGGGAAATTCCCAACGTGGGGGAAGATTCTCTGCGTCAGCTGGACGAAACCGGCATTATCCGCATTGGCGCCTGGGTAGATTCGGGCGATATTCTGGTGGGTAAGGTCACGCCCAAGGGGGAGTCTGACCAACCGCCGGAAGAAAAACTGCTGCGGGCTATTTTTGGCGAGAAAGCCCGGGACGTGCGCGACAACTCCCTGCGGGTGCCCAACGGCGAAAAAGGCCGGGTGGTAGATGTGCGGGTGTTTACCCGAGAGCAGGGGGATGAGCTACCCCCTGGAGCCAACATGGTCGTGCGGGTCTACGTGGCCCTGAAGCGGAAGATCCAAGTGGGCGACAAAATGGCCGGTCGCCACGGCAACAAGGGGATTATTTCCCGCATTTTGCCCATTGAAGACATGCCCTATCTGCCCGACGGCACCCCCATCGACATTGCCCTCAACCCTCTGGGGGTACCTTCCCGGATGAACGTGGGGCAGGTGTTTGAGTGCCTGCTAGGCTGGGCTGCCGACAACCTCGATGCCCGCTTTAAGGTGATTCCCTTCGACGAAATGTACGGCGAAGAGGCCTCCCGCAACTCGACCCACGGCAAGCTGATGGAAGCTCGGGAGACCACCGGCAAGGACTGGGTCTTTAACCCCGATGACCCCGGCAAAATCGTGTTGCGCGACGGCCGCACCGGGGAGCGCTTTGACAAGGCGATCACTGTCGGTCGCGCCTACATGCTGAAGCTGGTGCACCTGGTTGACGACAAAATCCATGCCCGCTCTACCGGTCCCTACTCGCTGGTGACCCAACAGCCCCTGGGCGGCAAGGCCCAGCAGGGCGGTCAGCGCTTTGGCGAGATGGAGGTGTGGGCACTGGAGGCCTTTGGTGCCGCCTACACCCTGCAGGAATTGCTGACGGTGAAGTCTGACGACATGCAGGGGCGCAACGAAGCGCTCAATGCGATCGTCAAGGGCAAATCCATCCCCCGTCCGGGTACGCCCGAGTCCTTTAAGGTGCTTATGCGAGAGCTGCAATCTCTGTGCTTAGACATCGCGGTACACAAGGTTGAAACTCGAGAAGACGGTACCAGCCGCGACACTGAGGTGGATCTGATGGCCGACGTCAACAGCCGCCGTACCCCCTCTCGCCCCACCTACGAATCCATAGCTCGGGACGAAGAGCTAGAGGAAGTTGAGGAATAAAGCCTCAGCTATGCCAACCGCTGACCCTGGGGGTATCTAAGCCGATCTCGCCAGGGTCAGCCGCCCCCTTTTAACCAGCCCCCCTTAACCAGACCGAGAGCGCTTACAAGGAATACATCCAGCATGGCCAAGCTAGAACAGCGGTTTGACTACGTCAAAATCGGCATCGCCTCCCCCGAACGCATTCGCCAGTGGGGAGAGCGCACGCTGCCCAACGGACAAGTCGTCGGCGAAGTCACCAAGCCTGAGACGATTAACTATCGCACCCTCAAGCCCGAAATGGACGGGCTATTCTGTGAGCGGATCTTTGGGCCGGCCAAAGATTGGGAGTGTCACTGTGGCAAGTACAAGCGGGTGCGCCATCGGGGCATTGTGTGCGAGCGCTGCGGCGTGGAAGTCACTGAGTCGCGGGTGCGTCGCCACCGCATGGGCTACATCAAGCTGGCTGCCCCCGTGGCCCACGTCTGGTATCTAAAGGGCATCCCTAGCTACATCGCTATTTTGCTCGACATGCCGTTGCGCGATGTGGAGCAGATTGTCTATTTCAACGCCTATGTGGTGCTAGATGCTGGCAACGCCGACAACCTCAGCTACAAGCAGCTGCTGACGGAAGATCAGTGGATTGAAATTGAGGATCAGCTCTACGACGAGGAAACTGAGCTGGCCGGAGTTGAGGTCGGTATCGGAGCTGAGGCGCTACAGCGCCTGCTGGAAGATCTGGAGCTGGAAGCTACGGCGGAAAAGCTGCGGGAAGAGATCGCCAACTCCAAGGGCCAAAAGCGGGCCAAGCTGATCAAGCGCCTGCGGGTGATCGACAACTTTATCGCCACCGGCTCTAAAACCGAATGGATGGTGCTGGATGTAATTCCGGTGATTCCGCCCGACCTGCGACCGATGGTGCAGCTAGATGGTGGTCGCTTTGCCACCTCCGACCTGAATGATCTGTACCGTCGGGTGATCAACCGCAACAACCGGCTGGCTAGGCTGCAAGAAATTCTCGCCCCTGAGATCATCGTCCGCAATGAAAAGCGGATGCTGCAGGAGGCGGTGGACGCGCTGATCGACAACGGTCGCCGGGGCCGCACCGTGGTGGGGGCCAACAACCGCCCGCTGAAGTCGCTTTCGGACATCATTGAGGGTAAGCAGGGCCGCTTCCGTCAAAACCTGCTGGGCAAACGGGTTGACTACTCCGGTCGTTCGGTCATTGTGGTGGGGCCAAATCTGCAAATTCACCAGTGCGGTCTGCCTCGGGAGATGGCGATCGAGCTGTTTCAGCCCTTCGTCATTCACCGGCTGATTCGTCAGGGCTTGGTGAACAACATCAAGGCGGCGAAGAAGCTGATTCAGCACAACGACCCCAGCGTGTGGGACGTGCTGGAGGAGGTGATTGAGAGCCACCCGGTGATGCTAAACCGGGCGCCGACTCTGCACCGTCTGGGCATTCAGGCCTTTGAACCAATTTTGGTGGAAGGGCGGGCCATTCAGCTCCACCCGCTGGTGTGCCCGGCCTTTAACGCCGACTTTGACGGTGACCAGATGGCGGTACACGTGCCGCTGTCGCTGGAGGCTCAGTCGGAGGCTCGGCTGCTGATGCTGGCCTCTAACAACGTGCTGTCACCGGCTACTGGTCAGCCGATTATTACCCCGTCCCAGGATATGGTGCTGGGCTGCTACTACCTGACGGCAGAGAACCCCGACGCCACTAGGGGGGAAGGCCACTACTTCGCCGGTATGGAAGACGCCATTATGGCCTTCGAGCAGGGAATTGTGGATCTCCACGCCAAGGTGTGGCTGAGATTTGACGGTGAGGTGGAGTCTGATCAATCCAAGACGGTTGCGCCCGAGCGCATGGAGTCGGAGGACGGCACCATTACTGAAATTTACCCCGATCGCCGGGTACGTCTAGACGGCGAAGGCAACCTGATTTCTCAGTACATCAAAACCACCGCCGGCCGCATTATCTACAACAAGGCGGTACTGGACGCGATCGCGGGCTAGACAGCCAACCACCGCAGCACGAACATCACCACTACACAAGGGCAAAACTCATGGTTGAGCAAGGGGCACCCCAAACCTCAATGACCTTTCGGAACCGGATTATCGACAAGAAACAGCTTAAGAAGCTGATTTCCTGGTCGTTTACCCACCACGGCACCGCCCGTACCTCCCAGATGGCTGATCGCATCAAGGAGCTGGGCTTTAAGTACGCCACCCGGGCCGGAGTTTCTATTAGCGTAGAAGACCTCCAGGTGCCCCAGGAGAAAAAGGGCATGCTGGCCGCCGCCGAAGAGGACATTCGCATTACCGAAGAGCGCTACACCCGGGGCGAAATCACCGAAGTAGAGCGTCTGACTAAGGTAATCGACACCTGGAACGATACCAGCGAAGAGCTGAAAGACCAGGTGGTCAAAAACTTCAAAGAAAACAACCCCCTTAACTCGGTGTACATGATGGCCTTCTCAGGGGCGCGGGGGAATATTTCCCAGGTGCGTCAGCTGGTGGGTATGCGGGGCCTGATGGCTAACCCCCAGGGGGAAATCATTGATCTACCGATTAAGACCAACTTTCGGGAAGGGCTGACTGTTACCGAGTATGTGATCTCCTCCTACGGAGCGCGCAAGGGCCTGGTTGACACCGCCCTGCGGACGGCCGACTCGGGCTACCTCACCCGCCGTCTGGTGGACGTCTCCCAGGACGTGATCATTCGGGAGCACGACTGTGGCACCACTCGGGGGATTCCCCTGCGCAGTATGACCGACGGTGAGCGGGTGCTGATTCCCCTAGAAAATCGCCTGCTGGGTCGGGTCGTGGCCGAAGATGTGGTGCACCCCAAAACCGGGGAGGTGCTGCTGGAGAAAGATCAGCCGGTTTCCCCAGAAATTGCGGAAATGCTGGCGGAGGCCAACGTTGAGCGAGTCGTGGTGAGATCGCCCCTGACCTGCGAAGCCACCCGCTCTGTCTGCCGCCTCTGCTATGGCTGGAGCTTGGCCCACTCTGAGCTGGTTGACCTGGGTGAAGCGGTGGGCATTATTGCTGCCCAGTCCATCGGTGAGCCTGGCACCCAGATGACCATGCGCACCTTCCACACCGGCGGTACCTTCACTGGCGAAGTGGCTCCCCGCATTCGAGCCAGCAAAGACGGCACCGTGAAGCTGCCCAAGAGCCTCAAGACCCGCGTCTTCCGCACTCGCTACGGTGAAGATGCGCTGATGCTGGAGTCAAACGCCGATGTCACCATCGAAGGCACCGGCAAAAACAAAACCGAATCGCTGCCCCAGGGCACTATTCTGTTTGTCAACGACGGCGAAACCGTGAAGAAGGAGCAGCTCTTGGCTGAGCTGCCCTCCGCTGGCCGCACCCGCAAAGTCACAGAAAAAGCCAGCAAAGACGTGACCTCTGACCTGGCCGGCGAGGTGCAGTTTGCCGGCCTCGTGCAGGAAGAGAAAACCGACCGCCAGGGCAACACCACCCGCCTAGCCCAGCGGGGCGGCCTGCTGTGGGTGCTAGCGGGGGATGTTTACAACCTGCCCCCCAGCGCTGAACCGGTGGTGCGCAACGGCGACTACGTCAATGCCGACGACACCCTGGCCGAAACCAAGCTCACCACCGAGCGCGGTGGTCTAGTACGCCTGCCCGAGGCCGACCTCGAAAAAGGCACTCGCGAAGTAGAAATCATCACCGCTTCCGTGATGCTAGACCAGGCCCAGGTGCGCAAAGAGCAAGGCCAGGGTCGCGAGCACTACTTCATCGAGACCGCCAGCGGCCAGCGATTTTCTCTGATTGCCACGCCGGGGGCCAAGGTGACCAGTGGCCAGGTGATCGCTGAGCTAGAAGACAATCAGTTCCACACCCAAACCGGCGGCATCATTAAATTCTCCGGCGTGGACGTGGCCAAAAAAGGCAAGGGCAAGCAGGGCTACGAAGTGGTGCAGGGCGGCACCCTGCTGTGGATTCCAGAGGAAGCCCACGAGGTCAACAAAGATATCTCCCTGCTGATGGTGGAAGACGGCCAGTACCTGGAAGCGGGTACTGAAGTGGTCAAAGACATCTTCTGTCAGAACAGCGGCGTGGTTGAGGTCACCCAGAAAAACGATATTCTGCGGGAGATCTTGATCAAGCCCGGCGACATTCACATGGTGGATGCCCCCGAAGACGTCATGGATCGCGACGGCATCATCATCAACGCTGGGGAAGAGGTGATGCCGGGGCTGGTGGCCGATGCCCTGCGCTACGTAGAGTACGTAGAAACTCCCGACGGCCCGGCCCTGCTGCTGCGCCCGGTGGAAGAGTATACCGTGCCCAATGAGCCGGCGGTGCCCAGCCAAGACTCCGCTGCCGATGCCACTGGCTCCATTAAGCTCCGCGCTATTCAGCGCATCCCGTTCAAGGATGGGGAACGGGTGAAGTCGGTGGCCGGAGTCGAGCTGCTGCGCACTCAGCTGGTGCTCGACATCGAGGACGAGTCGCCCCACGTGGTGGCCGACATTGAGCTGGTGCCCGACGAGGAGGACACTGACCTAATGCGTCTGCAAATGGTGGTGCTCGAAACCCAGGTCATTCGTCGCGACGTAGTGGCTGACCAAACCCAGGGCAGCACCGTTACCCGCCTGCTGGTGGAAGACGGCCAGCAGATTGAGCCGGGGGCTGTGGTGGCCCGCACCGAGATTCGCTGTAAAGAATCCGGCGAGGTGCGAGGCATTCGCGAGGGGCAGGAGGCCATTCGTCGGGTGCTGGTAGTGCGAGAGGTAGACCGCATGAAGGTCGACCTGCAGGGCAAAACCCCCACCGTTAAGGTGGGTGACCTGGTGGTGGCCGACACTGAACTGGCCCCTGGCCTCACCCACGAAGAATCTGGGGAAGTGACCGCCATTGACAACGCTCAGATCTCCCTACGTCTGGCTCGCCCCTATCGGGTGTCGACCGGTGCCGTACTGCACATTGAAGACGGCGACCTGGTGCAGCGGGGTGACAACCTGGTGCTGCTGGTGTTTGAGCGGGCTAAGACCGGCGACATCATCCAGGGTCTGCCTCGGATCGAGGAACTGCTGGAGGCCCGTAAACCCAAGGAGGCCTGCGTACTGGCCGAGCGCCCGGGCAATGCCCAGGTGGTCTACAGCGACGATGAAACCGTCGAGGTCAAAATCGTCGAAGATGACGGTGTGGTGACCGAGTACCCGGTTAGCCCCGGTCAGAACGTGATCGTTTCTGACGGTCAGCGGGTGAGCACCTCGGAGCACCTCACCGACGGCCCCGCCAACCCCCACCAGATTCTGGAGGTGTTCTTTAAGTACAACCTCAGTCTGGGGCAGGGCATTCACGACGCCGCCCTGGGAGCGCTGCAGGAGGTGCAGTCGTTCTTGGTGAATGAAGTGCAGTCGGTGTATCAGTCCCAGGGGATTGATATTTCTGACAAGCACACCGAGGTGATTGTGCGGCAGATGTCATCAAAGTGCCGGATTGAAGACGGCGGCGACACCACCATGCTGCCCGGTGAGCTGGTGGAAATCTACCAGGTGGAGCAGGTGAATGAGGCCATGGCGATTACGGGCGGTGCCCCGGCGGAATACACGCCGGTGCTGCTGGGGATCACTAAGGCATCTCTGAATACCGACAGCTTCATCTCTGCCGCCAGCTTCCAGGAGACTACCCGGGTGCTGACCGAGGCTGCTATTGAAGGTAAGTCAGACTGGCTGCGCGGCCTGAAGGAGAACGTCATCATTGGGCGTTTGATTCCGGCAGGCACCGGCTATAACGCCTACGAAGAGGCGCCCCCGGCTGAGCTTGATCCCGCCTACGAGTCGGCCATTCTGGACGACGACATGGTGCTTCAGGATGTGGTGCTGGATGACTTCACCGCCCGCAGCTACGACCTGGAGGGCAACCTGAAGATGCTCAACGACGATGAAATGATCGGCGGCATGTCGGTGGAGGACGGCACTCCGCGCGGCAACGGCGACTCCCCCGGCGCGGGGAATGGAGTCGAGCTGGATGACGATCTGATGATTGACGACCACACTGACACCCTCTAGGTCGACCCCCTGGTGCGATCGCACCAAATCCCCGGCTGGTTTATCCAGCCGGGGATTTGTGGTTTTTAGCGCGGCGTTCTCACCCTGGGGCTTAAACTAATACCAAGAGGGAGGTAGCGCAGGTGGTTGCGGATTGGCTAACGCCAGTCTGAGGAAAGTCCGGGCTCCCGAAAGACCAGACCTGCTGGGTAACGCCCAGTGCGGGCGACCGTGAGGAGAGTGCCACAGAAACATACCGCCGATGGTCTCAGACATTGCCCAAGGCAATGCCTGAGAAACAGGTAAGGGTGCAAGGGTGCGGTAAGAGCGCACCAGCAGCATCGAGAGGTGCTGGCTCGGTAAACCCCGGTCGGGTGCAAGGTCAAGGGGCAAGGTTGGTCTTTTTCCGGCCCCGCTGTGAGTACCGCAAGAGGCGTCTGGCAACAGACGTCCCAGATAGATAACCGCCCCCTCGGCAACGGGGGAACAGAACCCGGCTTATGTCTACCTCCTTCCCCCATTTGTTTGCCTGTTGATAATCGCTGTGACCGATTTACCAACCTCTCGGCAGCGACAGCTCCAGCGCTGTGTCCAAACGCTGGGGTTGCCCGCCGATATCACCCTCGACTGGGTGCGCCTCGACCAGGCCCTAACCCACAAGTCGGTAGATGCCCTCTACAACTACGAGCAGCTGGAGCTGCTGGGGGATGCGGTGCTGCGGCTGGCGGCGACGGAGTGCCTGCAAGAGGCCTTGCCCGAGGCTTCGGTGGGGGAGCTGTCGGCGGTGCGATCAGTGCTGATCAGCGATCGCACCCTCGGCCACCTGGCCCAAGAGCTGGGCCTAGTCCCCTACCTAATCGTCGGCCCCTCGATGAAGGTCGGCCCCAGCCACCTGGCCGATGCCCTAGAGGCCGTGGTGGCAGTGCTGTACTTAGAAACCCATAATCTGGCCCTGGTGCGATCGTGGCTCAACGACCCACTGCTGCGGCTGGCCGACAGCGTTCGCCAAGACCCCGCCCGGCAAAACTACAAAGTCGCCCTCCAAGAGCTGACCCAAGCCCACACCAAAAGGCTGCCCCAGTACCAAACCCTAGAACAGCGCTCGGTGGATGGTGACCCCCAGCGATATCAATCCACCGTGTGGTTTTGGGAAACCTGTTGGGGAACCGGCGCTGGCTCCACCAAAAAACAGGCGGAGCAAGCCGCCGCCGCCGCCGCCTACGCTCCCCTTGCCCAGGCTCTGACCTCGCCCCGTGATTCCTCATCCCCCCCCGATTAACCTCGCAATCTTTGGCCTGGGCCGCTGGGGTACCCACCTGCTGCGCAATTTTCTCGCCCTGCCCGAGGCGCGAGTGGTGGCGCTGGTGGACCCCAATCTCCAGCAGCTGCGCGAACTGTGCGATCACTTCTCCTTAGGCGAAACCGTAGCCTGTTACCACAGCTGGCCCCAGGCCATGGCCCACCCTGGCCTCGATGCCGTGGTGATCGCCACCCCCGCCAGTACCCACTACCCGATGATTACAGCGGCTCTGGAAGCGGGTCTCCATGTGTTGAGCGAAAAACCCCTTACCCTAGAGAGCGCTACCAGCCTAGCCCTCTGCCAGCTGGCCCAGGCCCAGCGGCGGCAGCTCATGGTGGATCACACCTACCTGTTTCATCCGGCGGTGCAGCGGGGGCGGGAGCTGTACCAGCAGCTTGGCCCCCTGCGCTACGGCTACGCCACTCGCACCAACCTCGGCCCCGTGCGCCCCGATGCCGACGCCCTCTGGGACTTGGCCATCCACGATGTGTCGATTGTGAACTACTGGCTAGATCAGAGCCCCACCGCCGTGGCGGCCTGGGGTCAGAGTTGGCTTCAGCCCCAGGCCCAGCCGAAGTTTCCCTCGGGGCTGAGGGATGTGGGCTGGCTGCGGCTGACCTACGGCAGCAAAGCTAATCCCTATCCGATGGCGGTGACCGTGCATGTGAGCTGGGCTAACCCCGACCGGCAGCGGCGGCTGGCTCTGGTGGGCGATCGCGGCACCCTAGTCTTTGACGAAAGCCCCCAGAGCAGCCCTCTGACCCTCCACCGAGGGCAATTTCAGACCCAAACGGCCCCGTTTGTGCCCAATGGCCCCCAGGTGGAAGCATTGGCCGTTGCCGCCACCGAGCCGCTCAGGCAAATGTGCGCCCATTTCCTAGACTGCGTGGCCAGCAACACCCCCTCCCCCGTGTCATCGGGGGCAATGGCCGCTGACTTGGTCAAAATTATGGAAGCTATTTCCCTCGCTGCCGAAACTGGCGGCCAGATAGAGATGTGAATCGGACTTAAAAATTTATCCCAGGTCAGACGAGGCGTTTTGCCTTGGGAAAATCCACAGTCCCTGAGCTAGACTAGGCCTGAGCTGGACTGGGATAGATCGCTACACTGACCCCAGTATCTGAATGCATAGCCCATTGAGCTGGCGGAAATGTCTAAAATCACTGAACTCTATATTGATCGGCTGCCCTCGGCGATCGGCGACATTCTGCTGGTGTCCGATGGTGCATCGCTCTGCGCCCTTGACTTTGCCGACTACGAAGCTCGCCTGCGGACCCTGCTCAAAAAGCGATTTGCGGCGGTGACTCTCATCCCCTGCACCAATCCCCAGGGCTTTAGCGATCGCCTCAGGGCCTATTTAGCGGGCGACCTGCACAGTCTTGACCAGGTGCCCGTCAACCCAGGGGGCACCCCATTTCAGCAGCAGGTGTGGCTAGGGCTGCGCCAGATCCCCGCCGGCACGGTGGCCTCCTACGCGGAGCTGGCCGCTAAGGTGGGCAAACCCATGGCCTATCGGGCGGTGGGCATGGCCAACTCGCTAAACCCGGTGGCGATCGCCCTGCCCTGCCACCGCGTCGTCGGAGCCAGGGGCCAGCTCACTGGCTACGCGGGCGGTCTGGCGCGCAAGCGGTGGCTGCTGCGCCACGAAGGCGTAAACCTAGCGAGCGGGGACGTATTGTCCCCACCGGGCCAGCTGTCGCTGGGGCTGTAGGCGCTTTCAAACCCAGGGATTCATAGAGTTTCCAGACAGTTCTGGAGGAGAATACAGCCATAGGTTTTCACCTGTTGCCCCCCTACCTGTTGCCCCATGCCACACCGCCGCCGTCTGTTGAGGATTTTTGCCGCCCTAGCGTTAGGGCTGGGCGTAGCCTTGGCAACGGCCTGGCCACTCAGGGCCGCAGAAACCGTAGTGCTAGAGTTTGGCCCTTTCAGCCGCTCGGTACCGACCGAGGCGCTGGTCACCTTTGCTGAAACCGGTGAGGTTAACGCCCAGCTAGCCCCGTTTTTGCGGCGGCTAAATCCGGCCCAGCAATTTGGCTTGCGCGCCCTGCTGACCCGAGAGCGGGCGGTGAATGTAGTGCCCATTTCCCAGTGGTTTAACAGCCCCATGGGCGATCGCAGCCTACAATTCCTCGGCAAGATGGCCCAAACCGAAGCGGGGCTAAACGGCAGGCAGGCGCTGCGCTCAGCGATCATAGCCGCCGCCGAGGATGGCCGCATTTCACTACTAGATATCATTCGCAGCTTCCCCACCAGCAGCCTGCGGCTAGATCTGGCCCAGGCGCTGGCCGTCATTCGCCAGGTGCGGGCCGAGGCCCGCGACACCCTGGCCCTGGCCGATGCGGTTGAACAGCAGTCTAGGGCCGAGGCCGCCCTGCCACCCGCCCTTGACCTAGCCGATCTGGCCGACCTCACCCAGCCTGGCCCCTACGACATTCGCCAGGTACCGCTCACCCTGGTCGATGCCAACCGCGAGCGCACCTACGCTGCCGATGTCTTCTTGCCCCAAAATCTAGCGGAAATAGAAGGCCCCTTGTCTGTGGTAGCCATTTCCCACGGGCTGGGCGACAGCCGCACCAGCTTCTTTGAGCTGGCGGCCCACGTTGCCTCCCATGGGTTTGCCGTGGCCCTGCCTGAGCATGTGGGTAGCAACAGTACCCAAAAGCAGGCCATGCTCACCGGCCTAGACCGCGAAACCTTTCGGGCAAAAGACTTTCTCGACCGCCCCCTCGACATTAGCTTTTTGCTCGATCAGCTAGATCGCCTCAACGACAGCACCTTTGAGGGACGGCTTGATGTCAGCCGAGTGACGGCGGTGGGCCACTCCTTTGGCGGCTACACTGCCCTCGCCCTGGGCGGAGCCACCATCGACTTTGATCGCCTGGCCCGCCGCTGCGACCCCGCCGCCAATCTGCTGGTCGATGCGGCCATGGTGCTTGAGTGCCGCGCCCTAGAGTTGCAGAACGATGCAGCGGTGATGGCCCGCTTGGCCCAGGGGACCCAGGACGATCGCGTCCAGCTCGTAATCGCCCTGGCTACGGTATCTAACCTGTTTGGCCCCCGAGGTATCGCCCAAGTCTCGGTACCGGTGATGCTGCTGGGGGGCGAAGTTGACCTGATGGCCCCGGTGGTGCCCCAGCAGGTGGCCGCCTTTAGCTGGCTCCAAGGCTCAGACCGCTACCTCTACCTGGGCGAAAACACCTCCCACGGCCCCGACTTTACTAAATTAGCTACCCAATTTTTGTATATCGATGAGTCTCTAGAGCAGGGTATTGACGAGGCAGTGATCGCCACTCAGGGGGTCATTCGATCGCTGCTGGTGGCCCTTAGCCAGGTCTATCTAAATCAGCAGGAGGACTACCGTCCCTTTTTGCGGTCGGCCTACGTGGAGGCCGTCAGCGCCGAGCCTTTTCGCCTGCACCTGGTGCGAGATCTGCCCCCCGCAGTGCTCGAACGCCTAGAGCCAGGGTTACCCAGCCTGGAATAATAGGGATGCTCGTTTCCTGGGCCCTGCCATGACCACCCCCACCACAGATTCTCAATCGCCCCTGGCCCTGCCCGAGATGGGCTGCGGCACCTGGGCCTGGGGCAACCGGCTGCTGTGGGGCTACGACCCAGCCATGGATGACGAACTGCAACGGGTGTTTGACCACTGCCTCAGCCACGGTGTCACCCTCTTTGACAGCGGTGACTCCTACGGCACCGGGCGGCTCAATGGCCGCAGCGAGGTGCTGCTGGGGCAGTTTGCAAAGCATCGTCAGGGGCCAAACCACGACCAGCTCTGCCTGGCCACCAAGCTGGCGGCCTACCCCTGGCGGCTGACCCCAGGCTCGGTGGTCAAGGCGGGAAAAGCCTCTGCTCAGCGCCTGGGTCGCCCCATCGACCTGGCTCAGATGCACTGGTCTACGGCCAACTACGCCCCCTGGCAGGAAGGCCCCTTCCTCAACGGGCTCATGGATCTGGTGGAGCAGGGCCAGGCGCGGGCCATTGGTCTGTCAAACTTTGGCCCCAAACGACTAAAGCTGGCCCACCAGCGGTTTCAGGAACGGGGGCTGGCGATCGCCACACTGCAAGTGCAGTACTCGCTGCTGTCGACTTATCCTGTGGCTGAGCTGGGCCTAAAGGATCTCTGCGATGAGCTGGGCATTGGGCTGATTGCCTACAGCCCCCTGGCCCTGGGGCTGCTGACCGGGAAATACTCTGTCAACGGGCCATACCCCTCGGGGTTGCGGGGGCTATTGTTTCGCCAGCTCTTGCCCAAGATTCAGCCGCTGCTGGAGGTGGTGGGGGCGATCGCCGCCCATCGCCAAAAAACCTCGGCCCAAGTGGCGCTCAACTGGTGTCTCTGCAAAGGCACCATCCCTATACCGGGGGCCAAAACCCTGGCCCAGGCCGAGCAAAACACCGCCGCCCTGGGCTGGCGGCTCGACGCTGGCGAAGTCGAGGAGTTAGATCGAGCCGCCAAAGGCAGCAAAGGTCAGATGGTGCAAAATAATTTTCAGTCGCGCTAAATTTTCAGTCGCGCTAATTCGGCGGGTGAAATGCGGAGGCAGAGTCTGAAAATGGAATTTTTCAGGCTAGCACATCCCCCCTGGTGCAGAGATAGCAGGTTTTTAGTTAAAAAAACTATAGCCGTGGGGAAGATGTGTCAGTGGATTCGAATCTCGATAATAGTTTCGTTAGCAAATAGTTCTGTTAAGGCATTCCACCTAAAAATATCCTTACTGGGATACAAACCTGGCCCGCTGGGTCGGTTGTGGTTAAACCCGTATAAGCATAAGTTATTTAGTTGGAACCATCTCAGCTAGGCCGCTGACCGCTTTCCCCCATCCTTTTAGGAGAACCCCATGCTTCGTTACGCGTTGATTTTTCTGGTTGTAGCTTTAATTGCCGCTTTCTTTGGTTTTAGTGGCGTGGCTGCCGGTGCCGCAGGTATTGCCCAAATTTTGTTCTATATTTTCCTGGCCATCTTCGTGATTTCTCTAATCATGAACTTTGTTAAGCGTGCCTAGAGATGACCCAGCCTAGGGGTGGAGAAGCTAAGTAAATCTTGTTCAACTTGAAACCTGAAGTTTTCCTCACCCCTGTTGCTTAAGAGGCTGGTCGGTAGACCTAGATTTCATCCTGGCTTTGAGAGCCGAGATGGAGTTTAGGTCATATTCTGATAATTTTTAACGACTTAGAGAATTGCCAGATCTATAAACCCGATCTAACTGCCATGCCAGCCGTAGGTGGTTGACGATCAAGACAATCGTTAAAACAAAACCATCTCCTGAGGGAAGTGGGGTTTTGAATGAGCTTTCCGTTTTTATCTCCGCTGAAGACAGTTTCTTTTGGGGACGAGGAACGAATGCACTCTTTGAGAGGGTCGGGGCGATAAAGGCTAAAGCCACGGTTTTCAATGTAGGTTTGGTTTAGCGCTGAATTCTGGTTGATTACCGCCAGAATCTCTAGGCGAATGCAATTCGCCTAGAGACTTGTCCCTACGATTTGCTCCCTATAATTTGGCCTTTGGGAATCGAGGTGGCGCGGCTCAAATTCGACATAGCCTCAGGGTTTAAGGCTTAGTTCTTACTTAGGTTGCCAGTCGGGCCGCTAACTTCACCTCAAACACCTGCTCGAAGTATTCTTTCTTATAGTCTAGATTCCACAGCTCTGAAGCGCAGTCGTCACCGGGTTGAGCCGCTTTAACATCCATGTGCAGCACGTGGGCATCGGTGTCAAAGTTGCAGTGAATGCTTTTGACCGCGCCAATGCCGCGTCGGTCGAGGGCCACCGCCAAACGCAGCAGGGCGCTGAGGTGAGTGGCCGTCTGCTGGTGGTAGCGGGTGGGCAGATTGCTGTAGTTTTGGTGCTTCTTTTTCGGGGCGCTCTTGCGGTGATAGCGGGCGATGTTGGCAATTACTTCTAGCTCAGTTTCGGTGTAGCCCAGCAGCTCGCCGTGGCGAATTAAATAGTAGGAATGTTTGTGGTGCGACGAGTGGCTGATAAAGTGGCCGCTGTTGTGCAGAATAGCGGCGGCCCAGAGCAGCTCTTTCTCCACATTGCCACAGGTGTGCAGGCTGTCGCGGGTCTGATCAAATAGGTCCATGGCAAACTGGGCCACCCGCTGAGAACGGTCGAGATGCACCTTATATTTTTTGGCGGTTTTGAGCACGTTGCGCTGGCGCACCGATTTCTGAAACTGCATGCGGTCTTCGATTAGACCGTGGCTGAGCATCCAGTCAACGACCACCCCCTCCCGCAGAGCCCGCTCGCAGATGGTGATGCGGTCGGCCTTGAGCAGCCCCATAGCCTCGTGGAGAATCACCGCCCCCGCCACAATGATTTCGGCCCGCCGGGGCGACATTTCGGGCATTTCCAGCCGCTCTTCGGCGGTTGACTGCCGCAGCTTTTCCACCAGGCTAGAAATTTCTTCATAGCTCATCTCAAAGCCGTTGAGGGGGTCGGGCACCAGCCCCAGCCGTGCGGTGGCGACCTGGGCGGCCAGGCACTCGATGGTGCCCGAGGTGCCCGTTAGCTGCATTGGCTCCTCGGCGGTGAGGTGCGCCTTTAGCCCGGTGGTGTTGGACTCCAGCATGCCCCGTACGTAGGCCCGCAGGGCAGTAAATTCGATGTCTGAGATCGGGTCGGTGGAGACCATCTGGGCGGTGAGGCGCACGGCCCCCACCTTGGTGCTGCTGAGAAAGCGGTGGGGCTCACCGGTGCCCAAAATCAGCTCAGTAGAGCCGCCGCCGATGTCGATGATGGCGTGGGGCTGGCCATCAAACTCCATGCCCGAAAGCACGCCTAGATAGATGCGGCGAGCCTCTTCGGTGCCCGAGATCAGATTTATGGCCAGGCCGACCTCTTTGTAGACCCGCTCGATAAACTCGTTACCGTTGCTGGCTTCGCGTACGGCGCTGGTGGCGACGGCAACGATATCTTCAGCCTTGAGGCCGCTGGCGATCGCACAGCAGCGTTTTAGCGCCTTAATCGCCCGCTCCATCGCCGCCTCTGACAGGCCGCCTGTGGTCTTGTTAAAGTCGCCCAGGCGTACGGTCTCTTTTTCGCGATCAACAATGGTGAAGGCGGGCAGGTCGGGTTGAATTTTAACCACCACCATGTGGATTGAGTTAGTGCCCACATCGATGGCGGCTAGAATGCGATCGCCGGTAATTTCTGGCGGGGCAAAGGCTGAGAAGTCGGTAAATGGCGTGCTCAGCTCGCGGGTCGGGGTAGTGGCTGTCATGGTGCGCCCATACTGCTTTGCTTCAGATTTTACCTGCCAGACTGCAACCCATCAGGATGGTGGGGAAACTTTATTCAGATTAAATGAAGTAGGTGGGTAGGTGGGTGGGTGGGTAAGTGAAAAAGAAAATTCCCGCCCGCTCATCCACTCACCCACTCATCTACTCACTACTCCCCACTCCCACTGGCGCTAAACTCATGGGGAACTTGCTTTAGGAAGACCATGACCGTCGATTACGATGGGGTGATTATTGGCGGCACGGTGCAGGGACGAAAGGCGGCGGCCCTAGCGGCGCGGGAAGGGGCAAGGGTCGCGCTGGTTGAGCCACCGGGGGCAGTGGATAGAGCCATTCACCACCAGATCTGGCTGACGGCGCTGGCCCAGGCGGGGGCTAAGGAAAATTTTGGCTGGGACCGTCTGAAATGTCAGGTCAGCGCCTTGGCGGCGATCGCCTACCCTCACCTACATTTAGACTGCCTCGCCACCAGCGGTGTGGATGTGGTGCTAGAGCCGGGGCAGTTTAGCCCCCGCCCCCAGCTGGCGGTGACGACCCTGAGCCGACGGCTCAGATCTCGCGGCTACCTGCTCGCCCCCGGCACCGAGGTCACCGTACCAGAGATTCCGGGCCTGGCGGAGACGCCCTACCTGACCATTGATCGGCTGTTGGCCTTGGAGAGGTTGCCCGAGTCGGCGGTGGTGCTGGGGCGCAGTGGGGAGGCGATCGCCCTAGCCCAAGCCCTGGCCCTGCTGGGCACCCGCACCACCCTGGTCACCCGAGGCGACACCCTGCTGCCTACCGAAGATGCCGATATGTCGGCTTTTGTGGCGGCCCTGCTAGAGGCGGCGGGGGTAACACTCCAGCTCGGCACCGAGTTAGAGCACATCCACTACAAAGCAGGCTTTGAGCTGTCGCTGAACCAGGGCGATGCTATTTCAGAGCCGCTCAGCGCGGCAGCCCTAGTGCTGGCCACGGCCTCTCACCCGGTTTTAGAAGGGCTAAATCTCAGCGCCGTCGGCATTCAGCCCAAAACGATCCACGGTAACCCCACGATGCTGCCGGTGGACGATCGCCTCGCCACCGCCCACCCCCGGGTGTTTGCCTGCGGCCCGGCCCTGGGGGGCTACTGGGCCGACGCCACCGATCACAGCGATGTGGCGATCGCTCTGCACAATCTCCTCTACCTACCCTGGCGCAAATTTTCGCACCTCAACCGCCCGGCCCTGCTGCCCACCACGCCAGAGTATGCGCGGCTGGGCCTCACCGCCGCCCAGGCCCGCCGCTGGTACGGCAGCGCCGCCACCGTGGTGCAGGTGCCCTTTGGCCAGGTGCTCAAGGCCCACTACGGCGACGATATAACCGGCTTTTGCCGCTGGATCGTGAGAGATGATGGCCAGATTCTCGGGGCACAGATCTGCGGCCCTGGGGCCAGCGAGCTAATGCACACCGTGGCGTTGGCCGTCCATCAGCGCATTCCGCTGCAGCGGCTTGAGCAGGTGCCGACTCTCTCCCCCAGCCTGGCCGCCATGGTTCCGGCCATGGTGGATAGCTGGCAGCAGCAGCGCTGGCACCAGGGCACCTGGCGACGCGACTGGGCCGAAAACTGGTTTAACTGGCGGCGCACCCGACGGCGAAGATCTTGATTGCTTTAATCGCTACGATAGTGAGGTATTCCAGGGCACGGCGATGAAAGTAAAGCACGTTATCAACCTCCACAAGGGCACTACGGCCTTTTTTATCGTGGCTCTGATGGTGGCTTACCAGAATTTTGGTCTCGGGCCATGGGTCTATCTGTCGCTCCACGGCACCTACGGCCTACTGTGGCTGCTGAAAGATCGCCTGTACCCCGATAAGCAGTGGGAGCAAACCCTGCCCATCGCAACAGGGCTGCTGACCTTTGGCATTCTCGGTCTCTACTGGATGGCTCCTTTTTTGCTGATTAGTCGGGGGGTAGAGCCGCCGCTACCGCTGGTGGCAGCGGCGATCGCCCTCAACCTACTGGGCATTTTTCTGCACTACGCTAGCGATGCCCAAAAATACTTCACCCTCAAGTACCAGTCAGGGCTGATTACCGAGGGGTTTTTTGCCCGCTGCCGCAATACCAACTACCTGGGCGAAATCTTGATCTATCTATCCTTTGCCATGCTGGCGATGCACTGGTTGCCCTTTGCTTTTTTGGGGCTGTTTGGGGCGGTGGTGTTTGT